>JAPLTZ010000476.1:1642-8222 GCA_026397895.1 Verrucomicrobiota bacterium
CAGAAAGCTTGGGTATATCCAACATTTTGTTGAAGGAAGGGATTGCCTTGCTGCTTGCCTACAAGCATTCTACAGTATACTCTTCCGTAGTGATGCGGGATGCCCTAAAACTGAATGTACCAATGATAGACAATGACATTGAAGAGGTTATGGCAATAGCATTGAAAGTGAGAGTTTTAGAATATCTGTTGAAACGTGTAAAGATGAGTACCAAGTACAAGGATTTGATGATCAATAGGCTTATAAGCAAATTTTCAAATAGGGGTTACAAGTATCAAGAATACGGTTTAGACATTGATAGTGTAGCCAGTGTTATTTTGGACCTGAAGGAAAAATCCAATGAGGATAAATAAGTATTCCAGTTATTATCATACAAGGGTTCAGTACAAGGTAGCTGATACATGGTACATTAAACAGCGTAAATTTACGGATGTTTTCTTTACTTCCGATCTGCATTTCAATGACAGAGACTTGGCTAAATCGAGAGGTTTTTCGTCAGTTGATGACATGAACGAGACCATGATTGACAATTGGAACAGTACCGTAGATGATTCCATCATATTTGTCCTTGGTGACTTTTGTCACAAGGGAATTGAAGGCATATTGAAACGCCTAAATGGATACATTATACTTGTACTTGGAAACCATGACATGGAATTCGTTGAAGAATACAAAAGATTGGGTGTGCCTATTTTTCAAAACTACCAGTTAAAGGTACAAGAAAAGGATTTATGGCTGTCACATTATGCACACCGAGTTTGGCACAAGTCTTCTGTAGGCTCTTGGCATTTGTATGGTCATACACATGGTCAATTAGAGGAAGTAGGATTGTCCTTTGATGTATGCACAGAATTGTACATGTACAAACCAGTATCTATAAACCAGGTAGAATCTAAAATGAGGTTGAAATTGGCATGAAGGAAATGTATGAAGCATGTAAGGACTGGGTAATTGACACGTACATTGTAATTAGGTATTTTTTCATTATTTGTAAATGAAACCTGGAAAGGATTAAAAAATGGCCAATAAGTACAACATGCTGGACAAGATTGACATTGATGACATGTACGAGATGGAAGACGGGGAAAGTTTGGACATGTACTTTGAGATGGAAAAGAAGCGTACATCGGATAAGCATAGTACGAAAGGAAAACGGCATACCAATGAAGATTATGATTAGATGACAAATTTTATATTCGACAAATTTTATATTCCAGAGGAGACAGCAGACCTAAGTAGCATTGAAAGCAAATTTACCAAACTGGTATTCAAGGATCAGTTGTGTGAAAAATGCGAGTACAGAGAGGATAGAGATGCATATTTGTATTTGTGCATGGAATGCGATGGGTATGTTGCAACCTATTCCTTTTACAGCAGGGTAAATATAAAAGGAAAATCTTATATCGGACTTCCTAGGGCAGAGTCCATAGGAAAGCAATATGTAGACAAGCGTACTGGTAATTACGATTTGAACGAAAAGTTGGCAATTGTCAGTGACTTGTGGGAAAACCAATTGCAGGTAATAAAGAATGTACTGGGAAAATGTACCAAAAATGACAGAAATGTCTATGTACCTGAAGACATGAACAAGACATACAATGGAATTATTGAAGCACCTCCAAGGACAGGAAAAACCTTTATTGTACTAAACCTGGCATTGTCATTAGGACACAAGACATTGATCCTAGCTCACCAAAAAGAGTTATTGAATCAATTCATGAAGGATATCCAAAAAAGGACAAACTTTGACGAGGTAGAAAATTCTTACGGATTTTGCAAAAAGGAACAAGATTTTTACCAGTACGATATTTGCTTTGCTACTTACCAGACTTTTATATCACTAGAAGGAAAGAAAAAGCTCCAAAATGTCAAGAGGTTGTTTGGTTCCATCTTTATCGATGAAGTACATCGGTCATCCGCTTTTGAGTACTCCAAGGTGATTGCAGCCTTTCCTGCCAAAAACAGGGTTGGAGTGACTGGAACCATAGAAAGAAAGGACAATTTGCATTTTGTAGCTTCCACTATTGTTGGCAAGGTACTTACCTCTGTATCTGCCAAGGTAATGGTACCAACTGTTGTAATTCATAGTACCAAAATAGGTCCGAATAGTGAGTATAAATCATGGACTTATGCCATGCGATTTTTGGAAAGATCGGACAAGCGTACAGCATTGATTGTCAAATATGTTCTCCATGATTTGAAGAATGGACGACATCTAGTAATACCAGTCACGTTTGTAACTATGTGTAAAAACCTTGCACATGAGATAAATATTGCATATGGAAGCGAGATTGCAGTTGCATTTCATGGTAAATCCAAGAGAGATGACATTTTGAACAAAGCTACTACTGGAGAATATAGGGTAGTAGTAGGTATTAGGTCAATAGTATCCCTAGGAATCAATGTACCAATATGGGATACCTTGTACGAGATTGCCCCTATATCCAATCCGCCCAACATGAAACAGGAGACCCTCCGTATTTGTACAGTGGCAGAGAATAAAAATGATCCATTGATTCGTCATTTTGTGGATGATATGGTACAATCAAAGGCATGCTTTAGGACATGCTATGTACATACGTATTTGAAAGAGAAATTTCGTATGTCTGAAGAGACAAGAAAACGTGCCAAGCTAATCATGTCATCGTTGAAAAGGCCGCAACTTACACATTCAGAAAAGTCACTGTTTTCAAGGTAAATTTCAAGGTTAAATGAAATGTTGACGGATGATTTTAGGATAAACCATAGGTTCCCACTGGAGATCAAAAAGTCATTGATCAAGCGGGGAGCTCCAATGTCCGCATTTTCCCCCACTAATTTTGACATTGATTCTTATGTTGTCAGGATTACGTCAGATATCCAAGGATTGAATACTAGGACCATATCAATTGATAGGCAATTGAGCAAGCTGTCCAATATAAATTCCAATCCCCTGTCCAACTACATTTTGATTATAAGCAGCTACCCATCTGATAACTTGGCCAAGTATCTGGCATTAAGCTTGATGTACAAGGGGTACTACGTACATAGTGAACGTAAGAGAACACAACGGTATGCAAGGAAGGTTCAAATACCTCCATTATGGCATAGAGTATACAATTCCTTCAAAAATGTACTGGTAGAAGAGCGACAAAATCCATGCATGCTTGTAATGTCCAATGTAGTAAATGACTCTACACAATTGAAATTTGAAAAGTTGAGGGACTTGTTGGATATGTATGAAGACATCCCTAGAATAATAGTAACATCTGGGTTTATAGACCCTGTCAGTTTTTCTGCCAAGTTAAATATCACGTCAACTGCCAACATTTATCTTGGACCACAAGATAGGATTAGGAGCCTTTAATGAGAACAATTTTCCGTCGTGGTATGCTGTACAATATAAATACAAGAGAGGGCGAGGAGGGGTTTGTAGAAGCAACGTTTGATGGGAAAAAGTGGTTCAATATCAACAAAGAGTCCCTGTTAAAGGTATTGAAGGATGAAAGAGCACTAGTAGATAGTTTGGATATGGAGTCCAGGTTTAAACTGTTGCTTGCATTAAAGACTGATACAGCAAAAAAGCATATCATCGGAGGTTCTGTAGTCAAGGTACTAGTTGGTAGCAAGTTGAAATACGGTGTCGTAATTGGATTCAATGAACAGGTTGATGTATGGATAGCTGGTACAGACAGATTAAGGTTTATCTCTGTAGACTGGTCTTGCATTCTTCCAATTGGAGAGCGGGTATCGGTTGGTATGGAATCCATGCCACATACCATTCCAACTGATACATGGACCAAAATTAGTGATAAATACGGGAGATGACCATGCTATTTGCTAAAAATAAAATGTTTTCATTGGAAGGAGTACCGAACTTTGTACACAATCGCAATGGAGACATATTGTATGCTTTTCACAGGCTGATGTCATGTTTGAATATTACGGATATTTACATGGGTAAAAATTCAATATTTAGTGTTACCCAATACATCGATGCCTATACCCTACCTTCAGATTATGGGGAGTATTTTGTCAATCCCTATGGGATTGAAATTACATTGGAAGAATACAAGTACATCGATTTGATCAAGGATGTTGTGTATGACCTGAATGATACACACAGGGCCACAATTCATCTGATTGATATTATTGATCATTTTGATAATGTCTCCTTGGTGTTCAAAGTACATTCAGACTCCTACAGTATTTACATTGTCCAAAGGATGGAATCAAATATCAAAAAACGGGAGATTTCACTACCTAGAGGTGAATTTTCTCATTTCGGAGTTGTAAGACTCAAAACCGATGCAGGGTCAAAGTTGTCATTGCTGGTATTTTATAAATCAGGCAATGTATCACTATTGAACTGTGAAATTGGCTCCAGTTTTACTATCAATGTCAAGATTGGTAGCAAGTTGTTTTATATAGTACCTTCTAGGATAGAACTGCAAAACATCATGCAATTGGGAGTTAACGAGTTTCAACTTATTGAAACCAAGACAGTGCATGAGCATGGGTCGTTATTGCTGTTTAACAGGTTGAACAAATTTATTTCCTATATGACAGGAGACATAAAATGAACATCGTAAAAGTAATACCCATGAATGACTTGATTTCACGGTTACACAATGTCAAGCTAAAAGGATATGACAATTTTGCCATCTACAAGGATGCAGACATTACAATCGAACCTGTAAAGATAAGCGACATGTCACCTTGTCAAAACTACGTCTTGAATCCTATCGTAAACCATATTACTACCATGTTTAAATGTGCATCATTCATCTTTGACCTACAGGAAGGATTGATGATCGAGTGGTGTGGTACTGTAGTCCCGTTTTTGCCACCTATCATTGAAAAGCAAACGATAAACAGACAAGAAAAATTGATTGTTATGGATGGGATACATAGAGTATTTACTGCAAAATCCCTTGGATTTGAATCTGTCAGTTGTGTAATGGTGAATAAGATTAAGTATCCATACTATGCTTTACCGACAGAGAATGGTTGGGATGGTGTAGTTAGACTGGATGCGATGGATGAATCCTTCAACAAAAAGGTATATGTTGACCCGTTGGACTACAAGGCATTATTCAGACTGATTAATGATGAGTTTCCTGGTATCCAGACAAGACGCTAAGGATTTCAAATTGACCAAGTATACTACGTTTGATCCAGAGGTACCAAAAACAGTAGAATACCGAAGCATAAAGTTACCCTACAAATTTGAAGAAAAGCCCAAGGTATTGATCATTGTAGATGCAATGCCACATGAGTACGAGACTGGATTATTGCATACCGGTATATCAGCAGAGTTATTTGCATCTTGTATCAAGGAAGCAAAAAGGCAGTATCCCAAGTTAAAAACACTCCATGACTACGATTACCTGTTTATAAACTTCAACTGTACTGTTGATCCAAAAGTCAATATTGGACGGATATATCAAATACTCCAAAAGGTAAGGTTTGAGCATATTTGGGTATTTTCAGCTTCATGTTACAAAGAGTTGAAATCCAAAATCCTACCTCCTTACAATCAGATTGAGTACATGAGTTCCTTTGGTATTCCAATTGAGTTTGACATTGATACTGTAAAGTACAAGGGGTTCAACAATCCTGGCATTGACAGATTGTTTGAGTTTACCTACGGTGAACGGGGCGGAAATCCATATTTGATTGGATACTTCATTAGGTGTTTAGCCAATACCCTTCATGGTGACCGTATATGGAGATCAATAGTTGATCATTCAAAGATTAAGTCTGTGTACATTGATACCATAGACAAATTTGACAGAATGATCAGATACCTAAAAAAGTTCAAACATGCGGCAATTGACACAGAGACGGATGGTATAGAAAAAGTCCAGGTTAAAATGGTATCTATCCAGTTTTCCGTTACTCCAAACTTAGGATTCTTTGTACCATTTTATCACTTTGATACACCATTTGATGCAGAAGAACTTCAGTACATAAAAGAGCAGTTGAACGAATATCTAGATACACTGGAATTGGCAATATTTTTCAATACTAATTTCGATTTGAATGTGATTCGTGTCAACCTTGAAAGAACGGGATTTTTGTTCGATACCTATGATATTGCAGATGCAGAGTATGCAATGGATGAAAATTTAACTCTCTTGAAGGAATTGGTAGGACAGCGGCCTGGATACTATAGACTTGGTAATGTAGCCATTCAGTATGGATTTTTGGGGTATATTGAAGGAAAGTTCAAAAAGGAAGACCGTGCCTTTATCAAGGATGTCAGACTGACAGCAGATGTGATACGGTATGGAAACTATGATGTGTGTTCTTTGATTGCATTGAAAGACATGCAAATGAAGCGTGCATCATATTTTAAATATGATAAATTTTACAACCTTGTGACGAAGCAGTTGTCAGGAACCCAAAAAGCATTTTCAGAAATGAACAATACAGGTATGCTGATAGACAAGGCCTACCTATGGAGCTTGGACTCCACAGAGTCTATTTTCAAAATAGAACTCAAACAAAATGAAGATTTTTTAATGAGTCTTCCAGAGATAAAAGATGCAGAAGTTTTAATCCGTGCCAAGTCCAAAATGCCCAATCAAGGTTTGTT
>JAPLTZ010000476.1:8236-9596 GCA_026397895.1 Verrucomicrobiota bacterium
ACTTCCAAAAGTGTCAATCGGTAAGGATGGAACTCCTAATATTGACAAAAATTTCATCAAGCAGGCTAACAAGGATGGGGTAAACAAAGTAGTTGAAGCATACTCCAAGCGGGCAGTATTGAGAGCTTTGTTAAATAATTTTGTATCCTCTTTCATCAAGATTTTGACGCAAAACAAGGATGGAAAAGCAGACGGAAGGATTAGGTCGAGTTACAATTTTTTGGATATTGTATCAGGAAGAACCGCATCCAGGAATCCCAATCTACAAAATCTTCCAGAACATGCAGCTTTGAGCAAACCATTAAAGAGGTCTATCATTGCACCTAAGGGTTGTATAATAATTAAGATTGACTATTCAGCAGCGGAAGTACGAGGTATTGGAAACGTATCAAGAGACATGGTTGTACGTGACAGTTTTATGGTTGCTCATGAGTTCAAAAAACAGTATTTGGATTCACCAACAGAAGGGTTAAAATTTGATATTTCAAAATCTGATGTACACATGGTCAATGCATCTTCTTTTTACAACTTTGACCTAAATAAAGTGAGTAATCTTGATGAATTGAAACAGTATAAACCACAACGTCAGGATATTAAAACGATTGTCTTTGGACTGATTTACGGTAGGTCTGCTAAAGCTATTGCATCACAACTTGGAAAAGATATCGCCTATGTTGAGGAACTCATACGATCTTTTTTCAAGAAATTTAAATTCATGTACATATGGCTTGAGACTACCAAGGAAACTGCTAGAAAAAGGTTGTTTGTAGAAGGACCAACAGGTTTGAGGAGAAACTTGTTTGGGTACTTGATGCCTGAAAAATGGAAAAACAGTTACCAGTTAAAATCTGCATTGGACAGAAGGGCTGTCAATTCAATCATTCAAGGGTACAGTTCCCAGACCACCTATAGAGGGATGAACCTGTTTATTGATGAGGTTTACCATAGGTACAAGGATAGGAAAGAGTTTCCAATGCGGATTTTCAATACTGTCCATGACTCTGTCATGTTTTATTGCTCATACGACCATGTCCTAGAATGTATTGAATTGATTCAGTATTCATTTACTGACAGGGTAATGCAGCAAATGAATACTGATTTCGGTATTGACTTTCAGATACCAATTGAGATAGATTTTGAAATAGGTGCTTCATTGGGGCAGATGACCAAGTATGACCACAAGCTATCCGACTTGTATGAAATTGTAAAACAGTCAGTAGAATTTCAACAAAAGGAGCTGTTGTATGAGGTTGATGCCAAGGATACAATAAAGTCCGTGTTTGGTGTAAAAGGAAACAAAATTCCTGCCATGTACAAACCTCAAATCAACAATGGGTTCTTTGATATAACTATTTTAAAT
>JAPLTZ010000153.1 GCA_026397895.1 Verrucomicrobiota bacterium
CGCCGATTCAGGGGATGAAGAACTGAGGGCCCGCGCCGCCGCCAGAGAATGTTGTTGATATGGCGGGACGGGTCTGGAATTTTCCTCCGGCCACGACATGAAAACCTTGCACCTCTACCTGACGCGCCAAGTGCTGGCGACGTTGCTGATGACGGTGGCGGTGTTCACCTTCGTGCTGTTGCTGGGCAGCGTGCTGAAGGAGGTGCTGCCGTTGCTGATGAAAAATCAGGGCAACCTCGGCATCCTCGCCAAGGCGGTGCTGCTGCTCGTCCCGTTCGTGCTGATGTTCGCGCTGCCGATGGGGATGCTGACGGCGACGCTGCTGGTCTTCGGCCGGTTCAGCGCGGATCAGGAATTGACGGCGGCGCGGGCGAGCGGCATCAGTCTGCTCTCGCTGGCCGCGCCGATCGTCCTGCTCGGCCTGCTGTGCTGCGGCGTCAGCGCGTGGATGAACCTGCAACTGGCGCCGCAAAGCCGCGTCGCCTTCAACGAGCTGCGCGCCCGTGCGGGTATCCGGCTGGCCAACGCACTGCTGCCGGAAGGCCAGTTCGTGAAGGATTTTCCCGACGCGGTGATTTACGTCGGCAAAAACGACGGGCGGAATCTGAAGGACGTGATGGTCTATCTGTTGAAGGATCAGACGAACACCTTCATGCAGATCAACGCGCCGCGCGGCGAATTCCGCGCCGACGCGGTGACGCAGGTCATCGACATCCGGCTGGTGGAAGCGCGCAGCCTGACGATGGCGGACGGCGTGCTGCACCCGCAATTCTTCGGCGAATGGACGCACCAACTGGACCTGAAGAAGGCGCTCCGCTCCGGCAGGCGAATTCCCATCAGCGACATGACCTTCACCCAACTGCGGCAGGAATTGAGCGACATGGAAAAACGATTGGCCGCGCCCGGCTGGGGGAAAACCTCCCCCGCGCAACCGCCCCGCCCGGCGGCAGAACTGCGGAAACAGCGGGCGCTGATCACCTCGCCGCTGCGCCTGAACATCCACCGGCAACTGGCGTTCTCCTTCGCCTGCTTCGGCTTCACGCTGGTGGGGATTCCGCTCGCCATCCGCGTGCACCGGCGCGAGACGAACATCGGCTTCTTCATCGCCCTGGGTTTGGTGGCGGTCTATTTCAGCTTCATTTTTCTCGGCCAGTCGCTGGAGGGCCGCCCGGAATTGTATCCGCATCTGATTGTCTGGGTGCCTAACCTCATCTTCCAGACCGTCGGCGTGGTGCTGCTCTGGCGGGCGAACCGGGGAACGTGACGGGCGCGTTCAGCGCAGCGTCAGAAAATTCTTCAGGATGGTGCGACCGCTTTCGGTGAGGATGCTTTCAGGATGGAACTGCACGCCCCAGATGGGAAATTGCTTGTGCTTCACGCCCATGATTTCGCCCTCTTCCGTCTCGGCAGTGATTTCCAAGCAATCCGGCAACGACGAGCGCTCGATGACGAGCGAGTGGTAGCGCGTGGCGGCGAACGGATTCGGCATGCCGGCAAAAAGGTCTTTGCCGTTGTGTTTTATCGGCGAAGTCTTGCCGTGCATCATGCGGGAATTGACGATGACGTTGCCGCCGAACGTGTGGCCGATGCACTGGTGGCCGAGGCACACGCCGAACAACGGCAGGTGCGGCCCGAAGGTGCGGATGACTTCGTTGGACAGGCCGGACTCGCGCGGCGAGCACGGGCCGGGCGAGACGAGGATGCGTTCCGGCTTGAGCGCACGGATCTGGTCGAGGGTGATCTGGTCGTTGCGATGCACCTGCAATTCCACCTGCATCTCGCCGAGATATTGGACGAGGTTGTAGGTGAACGAATCGTAGTTGTCGATGACCAGAACCATAAAGCGGGTCAGAACCTAATCCAACCCCCTGAAAATGAAAGCGAAAATGGATTTGGAAAAACGGAATCGGGCCGGCCAGCAAACCATCTTGCCGACAACTTCGCCGGCGCGATACACTGTCCGCAACAAATGACGCGAGTGTTCCCACACATCCACCACCCAGCCACATGAAACGACAGCTTTCCATCGCCCTGCTCCTGCCGTTAATCATCGCGCTCACCGCCAGCGCCGCCCCGGCGGCGCCATCCGCCGACACCATTCTCGACGGGCGGACGCTGGAATACAAAGTGGGCTTCCTCGGCATCCCCAATTCTCATTTCCCGTTTTCAGTTCCGGTTTCAGTCCCGTGGACGCGGGAAACCGTCGGACAATTGAAGGCGCTCGGCTTCAACACCGTTCAGCTCAACGTGGCTTGGGGCGCGCGACCGGGAGACGAGCCGCTCAACATCGAGGACGTCGTGCAACTTTCACCGGAACTGGAGCAGCAGTTTCCGCAGGTGGTGCCGTTGCGCGGCCAGCCGGGAGCCGAAGCCCGCGAGAAACGCCGGGCCGACCTGCGCCAGCGGATCAAACTTTGCCGTGAGGCGGGGCTGCGCACCATTTTCCATTTCGGCGCGCCCTACAACGCGCATTTCCGCTACGGCGACGGCCCGCCAAATTGCCTCATGGATGACAAAGTCGCGCGGCGTTATGAATTGCTGCTGGACGTGTTTGCCAAAGAGTTTCCCGGCGTGGATGACATTCTGGTTTACACCTACGACCAGGATGCATGGCTGTGCAACGAGTTCGGGCCGTGCCCGCGTTGTCTCGGCATTCCGCTGCACGACCGCTTGCCGCCTTTCCTCAACAGTCTGGCGGCGCGGTGGCGCACGCACAGTCCGCAGGGCCGGCTCTGGTGGGAGCCTTGGGAGCTTTCGGCCGGGCAGGCGCTGACTTGCGCGGAGCGGGTCCAGCCGGAGGGATTTGGGCTGGCGTTGCACGCCAACATTGCCGAAGTCATGAGCACGCTGGCGGTGGATCGCTGGTTGAAAAACACCGCCACCATCGCCCGGCAACGCGGCATTCCCGTGATCGTCGAATATTTTCTGGGCGGACCGAGCGAAGAGCTGGAGACGTATTATCACCTCGCGCATCCGCTGGTCACGTTGCGCGGGCTGAAAAGTATCGCCGCAGTTCCCGGCGTGGTCGGCATCAAGGAATATTTCGGGCTGAACCCGCAGCCCGAGGATGCGAACCTGCGGATGACGAGTCTGTTTTTCGCCAACCCCGCCGTTTCCGAAGAAGCCGCGCTTCAGACGCTGGCCCAGCCTTACGACAAGGCCGCTGCGGACATCATCGCGTTTTGGAAACTGACCAGCGAAGGCATGGAGTTGTTTCCGTGGGAGACGACGTGGTATATGCGTCAAATCGGTCGCGGCCACACCGATCACAGCCTGTCTGCCGCGTTCCTGCGCGGACAGCCGCCGCACACGCCGAGTTGGTTTTCGACGCGGCAATCCATCTTCATGCGGAAGGACAACGCCCAGCCCGATCCGTGGATGCTGGAAGATGTGCAACTGCGCTGCCAGTTGGCGGCGGATCGCTGGGAAGGCGCGCTGGCGCTGGGGCAGAAATGTCTGAAAGACATTCCGCCGTCGCTGGCCGCCGATTTCGCCAAGACGCTGGCGGACTTGGGCGGCATCCGCCGGCACGCGCTGGCTTACGTTTTCCATCTCCGCGAAACCAACCTCGCCACCATTCTGCGCAAG
The DNA here is from genome assembly GCA_026397895.1 of Verrucomicrobiota bacterium. Classification (GTDB taxonomy): domain Bacteria; phylum Verrucomicrobiota; class Verrucomicrobiia; order Limisphaerales; family JAFMIX01; genus JAFMIX01. Next base: position 3,589 of record JAPLTZ010000153.1, read on the forward strand.
GCGGCGGAATTGAAACTGCCGCGCCCGCAGAAATCCGTGGATGAATTGCTGGCCCTGCTCCAAGCCGACCTGGAAAACCATCGCGCTGAAATGGCGGCGCTTCCGGCGGGAGAAAAGCCCGTCGCGTGGGAGGAAATGAATCAGGCGATTGCCCTGCTGTCGCAAAACCCCGACGCGCTTCTCCAAAAGTTTTTCAAGCCCGACCCCGACCAAGCATCCAAAGGCCGCAACAGCGCCACCTCGCGTTGAATGAAAACCAAGTCCAAAACCCCGCCCCCATTCCGCCAGACGCTCATCAGCGCCAGCGCCAACCAGCGCGTGGACACGGCGGAAATCACCGGCAGAAAAGTGACGCCCAAAAGCCCGCGCTGGTCCGTGCGCAAACTCACTCTGCACGGCGGCAAGCAGGAGGGCGTGGAAGTCATCGTCGTGAACAACGGCAAGCTCACCTTCACCATCGTGCCGACGCGCGGCATGGGCGTGCTGGAAGCGAAGTTCAGCGATGTGCGGCTCGGCTGGGATTCGCCGGTGAAGGAGGTCGTTCATCCGCACCACATCAATTTTCAGAGTCGCGGCGGGCTGGGCTGGCTCGACGGTTTCAATGAATGGCTGGTGCGTTGCGGCCTCGAAAGCAACGGCGCTCCGGGCGCTGACCAGTTCACCAACAACAACGGCGACGCCGCGACAATGGAGCTGACCTTGCACGGCAAGATCGCCAACATCCCGGCCAGCGAGGTCGAGGTGGTGGTGGATCGCGTCGCGCCGTATCGCATCCGCATTCGCGGGCGCGTGGACGAGCGCATGATGTTCGGGCCGCAGTTGGAATTGTGGACTGAGATTTCCACCGAACCCGGCTCGAACGGATTGCGTATCGCCGACATCGTCACCAATCGCGGGGCGAGCGCGCAGGAGTTCCAACTGCTCTACCACGCCAACTACGGCTCACCGTTGCTGGAAGCCGGCGCGACATTCCACGCGCCCGTGGCCCGCGTGACTCCGATGAACCCGCACGCCGCCAAG
>JAPLTZ010000334.1 GCA_026397895.1 Verrucomicrobiota bacterium
GCAAGTCGATGGCGTTGCTTTTCTTGCCGTCCATGTTCTTCAGGATGTTGTTGCTCACCATCGACTCCAGGCTCAGGCGCTCGCCCGCGGCCCACTTCAGGTTGAGCCGGGACACCAGGGCATCGTTGCCATAGTTAGTGACCGTCGATGAGCCCGTTGTAGCCCCGTAGGTCGAGTGCGTGGAACTGGACGTGCGCCCCATGCTCAGGTCCATGCTCACCTTGCCGATCCCGCGGGTAAAGCTGAGCATGTCGGAGATGCTGCTCGTGTTACCGCCAAGCCCCAGGAGCGTGCTCATCTTGTTGTGGGTCAGCGAGATGCGACCTTTCTTCAACTGCCAGTTTGCGGCGAGGCTCTCATGGTTGTAGTTGTCGGTGCCGGAAGCCGCCACATAGCCGGTTGAGGTGCTCGCCGTGCTGTAGTCGTAGGCAGGGCGCCGGGTGCGCTCCATGGTTCCGGTGATTCGAAGGTCCTTCGAGGCCGTGTAGTCCATGGAGACGTTGACCCCGCGGTCGTTCCGGTTGAAGCCAACGCTCTCGATGGAGGTAAAGTCGTTCCCGATGTCCTTAAGCGTCGTGTTAATGTGCAGCCGGTTCTTCATCAGACTCATGTCGTTGCGGATCTGCCAGGCGCTGCCACGAATCGACCCGCCGGCAATGCTCGTGTTGCTCGATGCCATCTCAGCGACAAGCGTGCCCAACTTGCCGATGGCGAACTTGCTGTCAAGCCCCATCACAGCGCGGTTCCCCGCGCCTGAGCCGGTCAGGACCGGCGTGTAGGTGATCCGGATCAGCTGGGTGCTGGGGATGGCCAGCCGGAAGTAGACGCGATTCGGGATCAGCGGATCCACAAAGTAGTCGGTGCCATACACCTGCGGAAGAGTGCCAACGGTAACCGTCATGGGGTAACGCGGCAGGCATCCGGTGATCTTGTTCTCGGCATCACGCTGGATGATGACATCCACCGGGTCGTCCAACTGGTAGGGGCTGTCGATGCTGTTGTATCCGTAGAACTGCTGGGTCCGGGACTTAGCCCCCCCCGAACTCCCGCCCTGGGTCAGGTATGAGAATCCCAGGGATCCCGCCTTGAGGCCGGTGTAGTCGCCGCGCCACCCTGTGATGATGCCATTGGTGGAGGTCGTGCCGTACACCTCAAAGGTGATGGCGATGACATCGGTCTCCTGGATAATGAGGCCTTTCAGGAAGTTCAGTTCGCCGGTAATGGTGTCGAACGTGTAGTCCTCGCCTGCCACCATGTCCCGGTTGTTGACGCGCACCTTCTGGCTGCCGTCGACCACCTGGCCCGCGAACGCGTAGTAGGGCCCAGCGCGGTTGGCTCCGTTGCTCAGGATGGTGCGGGTCTGGGCTTTCGCCTTGGAGTAGAGAGTGCTCAGGCGCAGCTTCGGCACCACCTCAGCCCCCAGTGCCACGCCCTTGAGCGAGCGGGAGAACTCAACCAGCGAGTTGCCCTGGATGCCTGCCTGGATGTCGCCGACATCGACCTTGTACCGTCGGGTGGCGTAGTTTAGAGAGAGGGTGTTGTCGTAGGGGTTGCCGTACATATTGTCGCTGTAGTGAGTGCGGAAGTTGACAATGCCGAAGACCTTCCCCTCAACGGTCAGGTCAGTGTCGCTGTACGCGCCGCCCAGTGACTTCCGACCGAAGTAGTTCGCGTTCTGGTAGGAATCCTGGCTGCCATTGACATGCTCCACGTGGAACCCGAGTTTGTGCTGCCCCCTGGGAGTGATGCTGGAGTTCGTGCGCTTGCCGAGATCGCGTAGCTCGTCAGAGAGTCGCACCATCGCGCCGATCACGCCGCGTTTGCGGCCCGCGACGGGCTTGGCCGCGGGGGCACCCGGGGTAGCCGCTAGTTGGGCCCATGCAGGGTCA
>JAPLTZ010000351.1 GCA_026397895.1 Verrucomicrobiota bacterium
AGGTTTTTTCCTGAATGGCAAACATGTTCCGATTCAGGGCGTGTGCGATCATCATGACCTCGGCGCGCTCGGCGCGGCGATCAACGTTCGCGCGTTGGAACGGCAGTTGGAGATTTTGAAGGCGATGGGCTGCAACGCCATTCGCACCAGCCACAATCCGCCCGCGCCGGAACTGCTCGATCTGTGCGACCACATGGGTTTTCTCGTGATGGATGAGGCGTTTGACTGCTGGAAGAAGGGCAAGAATGTAAACGATTACAGTGTGCTCTTTGATGACTGGCACGAGGCTGACTTGCGCGCACTCATCCGCCGCGACCGCAATCATCCCTGCGTGATTCTTTGGAGCATTGGCAACGAAGTTCCCGACCAAAAAACCGCCGACGGCCCGCGGCTCGCCGCCGAATTGCGCGCCATCGTCCGCAGCGAAGACGACACGCGCCTGGTGACTTCAGCGTGCGACAAGAAAGAATCCGGCTTCAACGATTTCCGCACTGGCGTGGATGTCTTTGGCTACAACTACAAGCCGTTCCTTTATGAAAATTTTCACGCCGCTAACCCGGCCCAGTCGCTCCTCGGCAGCGAGACGGCTTCGACGGTCAGCTCGCGTGGCGAATATTTTTTTCCCGTCAGCACCAACAAAGACGACGGTAAGGCGGATTTCCAGATGAGCTCGTATGATTTGTTCGCGCCGTATTGGGCGACCACTCCGGACACGGAATTTGCCGCGCAGGACAAGTATTCATTTGTCGCCGGCGAATTTGTCTGGACGGGTTTTGATTATCTCGGCGAGCCGACGCCTTACAACGACGACGAAACCATTCTCTCTAATTTCAGCGACCCCGCCGCCGTCGCGCGCGCGAAGCAGGAACTCGCCGCGCTCGGCAAGATTCAAGTGCCGTCGCGCAGTTCCTACTTTGGCATCATTGACCTCGCCGGTTTCCCCAAAGACCGCTATTTTCTCTACCAATCGCGCTGGCGACCGGATTTTCCAATGGCGCATATTCTACCGCACTGGAACTGGCCGGAGCGCGTGGGCCAGATGACGCCGGTTCACGTTTACACCTCCGGCGATGCGGCGGAACTTTTTCTGAACGGAAAATCACTCGGCTTGAAAAAGAAAGGCCCGTCCGAATACCGCCTGCGCTGGGACGATGTGGTTTACCAGCCCGGTGAACTCAAAGTTGTCGCCTACAAACACGGCAAGAAGTGGGCCACGGACACCGTAAAAACCGCCGGGTCGGCGGCAATGCTGACGCTTCAACCTGACCGCGATCAAATCACCGCCGATGGCCAGGACCTATCGTTCGTTACGGTTAACATCGCCGACAAGGACGGACTAACCGTTCCGCGCAGCAAGAACAACATCCGCTTTTCCATTGCCGGCCCGGGTGAAATCCTCGCGGTGGACAACGGCGACGCGACCTGCCACGAGCCGTTTCAAGCCACCAATCACAGCGCCTTCAACGGCAAGGCGCTGGTGATTGTGCGTTCCATTGCGGGCACGTCGGGCGTCATCCGGTTGAAAGCCGAGGCCGAAGGACTCGCCGCGACCGAAACCAGGATCAAGTCCGCAATGGCGGACAGTGCGTCACCGTCGCCTGCCGTCCACAATTATTCTTACCTGAACCCCGGAGTGGATTTGTTGCGGCAGGCCGAGCAGCGGGTGTTCAAGAAGACTCCCGAGGAAAACTTGCGGCTCTATGTGCTGCGACCGCCCGGAAAGCCGACGCAGCCCCTGCCGGCCATCGTCTATTTCACTGGAGGTGGATATATTCAGGGCACGGCGGACGCCATGATCCAGAATGCGGCGTGGTTCAGCGCGCAGGGCATCATCGGCATCGCCGCTGATTATCGCGTCAAGAATCGGCACGGCACAACGCCGCTCGAAGCCGTCAAGGACGCCAAGTCCGCCATCCGCTACGTCCGTGCGCACGCGGAGGAACTGGGCATTGACCCGGATCGCATCATCGCCGCCGGCGGTTCGGCGGGCGGCCAGCTTGCGGTGTCCACGATCCTGCCCGGCAACGATGAGCCTGACGAAAATCAGCGCGTCAGTTCACGCGCCAACGCGCTCGTGCTCCACAACCCGCTACTGGGCTTTCGCGGTTTCTTCACGGAGCATCCTGAATGTTCTCCGATTGACAACGTGCGCGCGGGCTGGCCGCCGACGATTCTTTCCTGCGGCACGGAAGACAAGACGACGCCTCATCAGGTGGCGCAACAGTTCACGGAAAAAATGAAAGCGGTGGGAAATGCTTGCGAACTGATCTCGGTCGCCAACGCAGATCACTCCTGCGACTGGCCGGCGGCCAACCCCAACTTCCTGCCAACGATAACTCGCATGGCCGAGTTTTTGCGGGCGCAGGGAATCATCCCACCCGCGCCGCCAGAAAAATAAACCGTTTTTGATTTATGCGCCTCACGAAAATTCTTCTGCCACTGCTCGTTTGTGTTTTGACCGTTCGCGCTTCAGAGCCGATGCCGCTCTGGCCCGGCGTCGCGCCCGGCGAAAAGGGTGACATCGGCCCGGAGCGCAGCATCCAATCCGACTACTTGGTCGGCGGCAGAACTTTCACACAGATCACGAATCTTCCCGTTCCCACAATCCAACTCTTTCGTGCGCCCGCCGACAAGGACACCGGCGCGACGGTGATTGTCTGTCCGGGCGGTGGCTATCGCGTTCTCTCGATCGATCTGGAAGGCACGGAGGTCTGCGATTGGCTGAACTCCATCGGCGTCAACGCGGTGCTGTTGAAATACCGCGTGCCGTCCCGGGAAGGCCGCGAGTTTTACGCCGCCGCGTTGGAAGACGGCCAGCGCGCGGTGAGTCTCGTGCGCTCGCATACGGTCGAATGGCGGATTGACCCGAACCGCATCGGCATGCTGGGATTCTCGGCCGGCGCGCATCTTTCCGCCGCCTGCAGCACGCGGTTTGACCAGCGCAGTTATGCGCCGGTGGATGCAGCGGATCAATTCAGTTGCCGGCCGGACTTCGCAGTGTTGATGTATGCGGGCCGGTTGATCCGGAAAGAGAACACGGAAATTGCGCCGGAACTGACAGTGACTTCAAACACGCCGCCCACCTTGCTCATCGCGACGGAGGATGACCCAGTGGCGCGAGTCGAGAGCAGCCTGTTCTACTATCTCGCGTTGAAACGCGCCGGCGTCCCGGCGGAAATGCACCTCTACGCCAGCGGCGGACACGGCTACGGTTTGCGCTCCGACAAGTCAGTCAAAGTCTGGCCTACGCGCACCGAGGAATGGCTGCGCGGTCTGGGAGTTTTGCAGAACATAAATTCCGCCGCTCCGACGAACCATCTCAACACGGCCATCATTCCCGTGGCCCAGACCAACGACTGGGCGCTGGACCGCCAGGCGCTGGTGTTGCGGCGCGCGAAGGAAAATCCCGGCCCGTGCGACATCGTTTTCATCGGCGACTCCAACACGCAGATGTGGGAGACACGCGGCACGAATGTCTGGAACAAATATTTTGCCGGGCGCAAATGTCTGAACTTCGGTGTGCTCGGCGACCGCACGGAAAATGTTCTGTGGCGGTTCGAGCAGGGACAGCTCGCCGGGCTGCAGCCGAAAGTCGCCGTGGTGATGATCGGCTCGAACAACACCTGGAACACGAACCAGACGACCGCCGATGTGCTCGCCGGCATCCAAGCCGTGGTGAAGCAGGTGCGGACGCGCTTGCCCCAAACCAAGGTCATTTTGATGGGGATTATGCCGCACGGCGCGACGTTCAACAAGGAACGCGGCGAGGCGTTGCAAATTAACGAGGCGCTGGCGCGGATGGACGATGGTCGGAACATTTTCTTTTTCGATTGGGGATCGAAGCTGATCGCAGACGACGGCACGGTTTCAAAATCCATCCAGCACGACTATGTCCATCTCACCGACGCGGGCTACCAAATCTGGGCCGAGACGATTGAGCCAAAGTTGAAGGAGCTACTCGCCGCGCCAAACCGTTGACGTTTTCACCGGTGGCGCTGGAGATGGAAACGATGGCCGGGCGGCAATTTGTTATTCCTGACCGCCGTGGGCGCGGAGCAACTCCGCCACGGCGGTTTGTTTTTTGGAAACGGCCAGAGCCAGCGGGGTGAGGTTGTCTTTGGCCCGGGCGTTCACGTCGGCTTTGTTGGCGAGCAGGAGTTCCGCGATGCCGGTTTCACCGTGTGCCGCCGCAGTGTGCAACGGCGTCCAGCCCCAGATGTCCGTAGCGTTCACGTCGGCTTTGTTGGCGAGCAAAAAAGCAGCGGCATCTTTGTTGCCGTGGGCTGTAGCCATGTGGAGTGGTGTCCCGCCCCAGTTGTTTGTGCGATTGATTTCGGCTTTGCTGGACAGCAAAAATTCCACCAACTCTTTGCCGCCTTGGACGGCGGCATTATGGAGAGGCGTCATACCGAAGCCGTCAACGGCATTGACCTCGGCTTTGTTGGCCAGGAGCAAAGCCGCGATTTCCTTGTTTCCAAGTTTCGCGGCGGTGAGCAAGGGCGTGGCTTGCCAGTTGTCCCGCAGTTCAACGTCCGCTTTGCCGGTTAGTAGCAGTTCCGCCAGATCCTTGTGGCCGGACTTAACGGCCGTGTGCAGCGGTGTCAGGCCGTATTTGTCTTTGGCGTCAATGTCGGCCTTCTTGGACAATAGCAGCGCGGCGACCTCTTTGCTGCCATGAGATGCGGCCAAGTGCAGGGGCGTCTCGTCCCAAACATCTCTGGCGTTGATGTTGGCTTTGTTGGTCAGCAGCACTTCCGCCACATCCGCGTGGCCGAACGCCGCAGCGTCGTGCAGGGGCGTCAATCCGTTGGTGTCCTGGCTGACGGCGAGATTGGCATTCTCATTCAGCAACAATTGAACCTTCGCCAAATCGCCGGCGCGCGCGGCGTCTTGAATCTCGCCGGCAAAGGCGAGGCTGCCCCAGGTCAGGGCAAACAAGGCCACGACAGCGGATTTGAAAATGGTCAGTTCAAGCGTTCGAATGAAACGGGTGATTGTTTTCATGGTTGTTTTGTTTGCTACGCAGGTTGCCGGATAATGTCAAAAACTGGCGAATTGGCACATGAGCAAACTACCAGAGACAGGATAAGGAATAAAACCAACTTTTCACGCAATTACGGAGGAGTTGTGGACCAAGGGCTGGAAATGGTCTGCCAATTCTTGTTCCAATAAACTTTCTTGATGTCTTGCAGTTTCCACGCTTCGGCGTGGCCGTCGGTAAAACCCATTTGAATTTTGCCCGAGACCGTCTGGCCCGGAGTCGCCTTGGCACCGCTCGTCAGCGGATGCCGCGCGATCCAGACCCGGTTCACGCCCCCGACGGGACCGGTGGTGGCTGTGGTGCCTGTCAAATCGGTGATGGGTATATCCGTCATGTTCGGCCAGGTGTCCGGCCAGATGCCATCCGAGAAGGTTGGTGTCAGCGAAGGATTGACGACGGCATTTTCTTTCCCAAAGCAAGCGGAAACCGTGCTTGCGCTGATGCTGCCACCAAGACCGGTGGTGGGATCTGTCAGGCTAGTAGGTTTATAAAGGTAACCGTTGAAAGCATAACTTCCTTGACTCACGTTGGTGGCCAGCGTCGGAACATAAACCTGCCAATCCCAAGGGGCCTTGGCACTGCCTTGAATGCTGGTGAGGCCGCCCCGGTCCTGTGCCACCGTGCAAAGCCGCACCTGGCCCACCTGACCTTGATAATCAATCAGTGTCTTGGTCCAGACGCCTTGCAGGGTGTAGTCCAGCAAATCGCCATTGTTGTCCCCCAGAAACATTTGGTAGGCCAGATTCAACTGTTTCAGATTGCTGATGCATCCGATTTGCTTGGCCTTATCTTTGGCCCTAGCGAGCGCCGGCAACAGCAGCCCGGCCAGGATGGCGATGATGGCGATGACGACTAGAAGTTCAATCAAGGTGAAGGCCGTTTTCTTATTGTAGGCGATGACAGGCTTCATGTGTTTGCTTTTGTAAATTGTTCGTCGGTTTATGCAATCACTATAGCGCAAATGAAAATGGCCGCATACTGTCCTTATGGACAGGGGCGGGCATCGATATGTGACAACCTTGTTTTTGTCCTGATTTTGATTTTGTTCTCCATGTTCTTCAGGGTAATTTGTTTCGGGTAGCCATTCAAGGCCATCGGTTTGTTTATCGCAACCTGTCCATAAGGACAGTAGGCAAAACCGCTGTTTTGCACGAAGCTGTTTCAATTCGCCCCAATTGAACAACCGTTGCCATATGATTGAATCTCTTGACCGGAAACAAGCAAGCATTGCCGATTTTCAGCCTGACTCGCCAAGGTGCTTGCGCCAAGTGGTGGCTTTTGTCCTGGTATCCGCACTTGTGCAATTCTGCCTCGGCACGGCGATGGCGGGAACGACTCAATCGTGGGTCGGCAACACCAGTGCCAACTGGAACAACGGCGCCAATTGGAACAACGCGACAAACCCGGCAGCGGGCGACTCCGTATCTTTTGGAGTCGCCGGGACCAGCGGCACGACGTTGAATAACGATCTCACCGCCGATATCAATTTGGCCAATACCACCGCCATCAATTTTGCCAATAACGCCCCCGCCTACACTCTCACTGGCAACCGCATCACCTTGGGCGGCAATGTCAGCGTCGGCACGGGCATTACTGCGGAGTCTGTTTATTTCAATATTCTGCTTTCGGGGACTCGAACGGTGACGGTCAACAGCGGCATCTTGACTTTGGGCGGAGTGGTGAGCGGGAGCACTTACGGCATCACCAAGGCGGGTGCCGGAACATTGACACTCGCTAA
>JAPLTZ010000065.1 GCA_026397895.1 Verrucomicrobiota bacterium
CCGGTGCGGTTGCCGGCGTTGATGGCGGCGGTGACGGCAGCTTCGATGGCGGCGGCGGCTTCGTTCAGGCCGAAGCTGTGGCGCAGCATGAGCGCGGACGAAAGGATTTGTGCGATGGGGTTCGCGAGATTTTTTCCCGCGATGTCCGGGGCGGTGCCGCCGGCGGGTTCGTAGAAACCGAAGGTTTGGTTGCCGTTGGTCGCGCCGAGGCTGGCGCTGGGCAACATGCCGAGCGAACCGCCGAGCGCGGCGGCTTCGTCGCTGAGGATGTCGCCGAACATGTTTTCGCAGAGCATCACGTCGAACTGCGTGGGGCGGAGCATGAGCTGCATGGCGCCGTTGTCCACGAACATGTGGTCGAGCGTGACGTCGGGATAATTCTTGCCGACGCGCGTGACGGTTTCGCGCCAGAGGATGCCGTTCTCCAGCACGTTCGCCTTGTCGATGCTGGTGAGTTTCTTGCGGCGGAGCTGCGCGGCTTTGAAGGCGACATGGGCGATGCGCTCAATCTCGGGCGTGGTGTAGACCATCGTGTCAATCGCGCGCTGGTTGCCGCCGCCGAGGTCTTCGGTTTTTTTCGGCTGGCCGAAATACATGCCGCCGGTGAGTTCGCGCACGACAAGGATGTCAATGCCGTCGCCTTGGCGTTCCTTGGCGAGCGGGCAGGCATGGGAGAGAACTTTGGGCAGCTTGACGGGGCGCAGGTTGGCGAAGAGGCCAAACTCTTTGCGGAGGCGGAGCAGCGCGGCGCGTTCGGGGCGTTCCTCTTTTGGAATCGTCGGATCGCGGTCGGGCAGGCCGACGGAGCCGAAGAGAATCGAGTCCGATTTTTTGCAGAGCGCAAGTGTGGCGTCGGGGAGCGCCTTGCCGGCGGCGTCAATGCCGGCCCAGCCGACGGGGGCTTCGGTGATGGCGAGGGTGAAGCCGAATTTCTTTTCGGTGGCGCGGAGGACCTTGATGGCCTCGCGCATGACTTCGGGGCCGATGCCGTCGCCGGCGAGGGCTGCGATTTTGAAGTGTTTCATAAACTGGAGGAGCAGGACGGGCGGGTGGACGGTTTATTCTTCCGGTTCCGCTAGCGCGTTTTTGACTTTGATGAGGAGCTCGCGGCTGGTGAAAGGCTTTTGCAGATACGCGATGTCCTGTTCGTCCTTGCCGGGGAAAACGTAGCCGCTGGTGCAGAGGATGCACAGGTCGGGCAAGGTCTTACGCGCCTGCTCAACGAGTTCGCGCCCGCTCATGCCGGGCATGACGAGGTCGGTGATGAGGAGGTCAACGGGCGGGTCGTTCTTGGCGAGGATTTCAAGCGCCTTCTGGCCGCTGTTGGCGGTGATGACTTTGTAGCCGAACGACGACATGATGGCCTGCCCCATCGTGAGCAGCAAATCCTCGTCGTCCACCATGAGGATGGTTTGGGTGCCTTTGAGGTCGTTGTTGTCGAACGACGCGGCTTGCAGGCTCTTGCTGTCCGCCGGCAGATAGACGCGCACCGATGTGCCAACGCCGGGCTGGCTGGAGACAGCCACGCCGCCGCCGTGGTTGGTGACGACGCCGTAGACCCACGCGAGGCCGAGGCCGCGGTGGAGCGGGGATTTTTTGGTGGTGAAAAACGGCTCGAAGATGCGCGGCAACACGTCGGCCTCGATGCCGCAGCCGGTGTCGGTGATTTCGGCGCAGATGTAACTGCCCGCGACGAGCTGGACGTTGCGGTCCTGCGTCGGCGCGGTGAGGTCGAGGTTGCGGGACTGGACGGTGATGCGCCCGTCCTTGCCAAGCGACTGGACGGCGTTCTCGAAAATCCTGGTGAAGACCTGCTGCATCTTGGCTTCGTCGAACTTGGCGGCGTAGAGCTTGCGGCCGAGTTGCAGATTCCACACGGCCTTGCCGGGCGCGGAATTCTGAAACATCTCCACCGAGCGCTGTAACAACTGGTTGAGGTTGCCCGCCGCCTGGGAGCGCGCCTCCTTTTCCTGGCGGCTGAACGCGGCGAGGTCGCTGGCGATTTCGGCGGCGCGGGCGGCGGATTTCTCCACCTCCACGAGCGACGCGCGCCAGGGATGCGTCGGTTCGGCGCGGCCCAGCAGCAGCGAGGTGTGGCCGAGGATGCTGGTGAGGGCGTTGTTGAAATCCAGCGCCATCGTGCGGGCGAGTTGCAGGGCGCAATCGAGTTTCTGCTTTTGGATGATGGCCGTGTTTTCGCCCGCCCCGGCGGTAGCCACCGGCTTTTCCTCCGGCGGCGGGGGCGGCAGCAGTTGCAGCAAAAACAACTCCTGCCCGTCGTGCGCGAACGAGCAAAGCGAGGCGACGAACAGGATGGGGTCGCCGTTCTGACCGTGAAATTTCAGCGGCGTCGTGCCGTGCGCCGCGCGCGACCAGTCGGTGAGAAAATCCTTGGGCGTGGCCGGATTGCCGGCGCCCCAGATGTCCGGAAGCTTGCCCGCGCCGCCCTTGACGGGCGTCCCAAAAACGGCGACCGCCGCCGGATTGCCGTGGCGGATCTGGCCGTCGGCATCCAGCAGCAGCACCGGCCAGCCGGCGTTGTTCAGGACAAAAACGAGTTCGGACATTGGGGGAGGAAATTAACAGGCGGGCGGAAATTTACCAGCCTGAAGGCGCGGCAAACTTACTTCGGTTCGCGCCCGTTTGCCGCCGGCGGGATGGAGTTGGTGGCGGCCGGCAGTTCGAGGGCGGTGCGGAGTTGGGCGGCCAGTTCGGGGGCGAATCCGCGCTCCGGGTCGAGCAGGCGGCGCAACACGTCCTGCTTGATGGCGGGCAGCGGCGGGATGCTGACGCGCTCGCCGGTGCCGCTGGTCTTGGCTTGGTAACGCGCCCAGACCTTCTGCGCGAACCGGTCGAAGCCGGCGGCGCGGTCGTCGTTGCCGGTCGCAAGGCTGTAGAAGGAAGTCGTCAATAGCCCTTCGAGGATCATCTTGGTCTTGTCGCGCGACGTGTCGCCGACTTCCTCCTCGACGCGGGCGAAGACAAATTCATCCAGCGTGAGCATGCCGGGCATGGTGTCCGGGCGGCCGCCGATCAACGGATTCTTGGGATAGGTTTTTCCGAGATAGGCGAACCACCGGGCCGCCTCCGCCTCGCGGTTGTAGGTGTAGAGATAATAGACCGCGTCGCGCACGAAGTTCCGGTGTCCCACCTTGACGTGCTCGCGGTTCTTCTCGTCCTCGCGCATCGCCTGCTCATAGGCGTCGTTGGCTTTGGGGATGATTTCCAGGTTCGGCGCGAAATCGAGGAGCTTGCCGCTGGCGGAAACAATCACCCGCCCGCGCACCACCGCCATTTGCATCGAGTGGTAAATCATCCGCCGCAATTGCAACAAGTCGTCCAGATTCACACGCTCGGGATTCGCCTTCGCCACGGCCAAACCTTGCGCCGCCCAATACACCGCGTGCGCCTCCGGCAAGCGCCATTCCAGCGGCCCATAACGCTCGTCGCAGTCCCGCATGAACGCCGGGTCGAGCTTGTAGGTTTCGCGCAACACGCGGGCGCGCTCCCGCACCTCGGCGGTCTGCGGGTTGAGCAAGGCCGCGTAATCCGGGCGTTCGCTCTTGATGACCTGTGACATCTCCTCGAACCACGCGCGCTTGTAATACACGTTCGCGTCGTCCAGATTCGCGCCCATCTTGTGCTGGTAGAACCCCGCCAGCTCGCGATAGAGCAGCATCTCGTTCGGGTTGTAGCGCAGCCCCTCGTCGCGCAGCAACGCGATGCCGCGCTGCACCCAGTTCCAACGGTCGGGATAGTCCTTGAACTTGACCGAGATGTTGTAAGCCATGTTCCAGCCCTGCACAACCCAGACCTGCACGAAATGCGGCTCCAGCTTCGTGATCCAGTCCGCGAGCTGCGCCATCTCGAAAAACTTGTCGTTCTCCTGCAGCTCCGACGCGCGAATCCAAAGCGCGTTCGCAATAAGTCCGCGGAATCCGCCCAGCGCCACCGTCGTGAAGGCCAGCATCGGCGGCGCGTTCTCCAGCGGCGAAACCCGCGTCAACCCCAACGCGTCGCGGTCGCGGTTTAGGGAATTTTGCAGCCCGCCCACGCCCGCCAACAACACCGTCGCCAGCAGGAGCAGAAGAAATTTTTTGAGGCGGAGGTTCATTGCGTGCCTTGCGCGGTGGCGAGTTCGCGGCGGCTGAACAGAACCATTCCGACCAGCGCGAAAATTCCGCCCAGCAATAAAACAATTTGTGTGAACGCCAGCCCCAGTTCGCTCCATGTGATGCTGCGCCCGCTGCTCAACGCATCAATCGGCGAAAACCCCTTCACGAGATTGATGACCACCAGCGCGCCCTTGAAGGCCGGCAGCGCCACGAGGTCGATAGCCGAATGACCTTTAACGCCGCTTTCCTCGTCCACACCCGCGATGGTGCCGCTTTCCACCGCGTTCGTCAGCGTGCCGCTCGACAACCCCACCACCAGCACCGCCAGCGAGAAAAACGCCGCCACCGGGAACGACAACTGGCTCGCCGCCGCCAGACCAATCGCCGTCAGCAAACCCATCCAACAGAAAATGATTCCCAGCCCGCGCACGAAGTTTCCCCCGAACCCGCCTTGGCGATACAAAACCTCCATCCCGTCCTCCAACGGAAACAGCAGCGTCGTGCTGTTCGGGTTCGCAAACACGACGGTGAGCACGCCCTTCTCGTCCAAGAGATTTGGAGGAATCGCGAACTCATGGTATGTATCCGGCGCCAGGCTCATCGGTTCGAGGCGTCGCACCTGCGGTGTCTCCGGCGTCCCGACCTGCCACAGCGCCATAAAAGTCCCCTTGGGATTGTTTTGCGCCGCGTTGAATTTCACCCGCAATTGCAGCGGCACATCGCGCAGGCTGTCGCGCGCCGCACCCAAATCAATCTGCCAGATGCGCGCCTGACCGGGCGTCACAATCTGCCACGCAGTCTTGACCTGTTCGCGAATCTGCTTCCGCACCTCGGGCAGGTCGGTGGCGGAAACCGGACTGTTCTTCAATCGCTTGGTCAATTCCTGTTCCGTCGCGGCGTCAATTTCCTTTTCCCAACTGCGCTCTTTCGCCGAGCCGCGCGCCACGAGGACTTCGTTGCTCAACTTCGCCTGCTCCGCCGCCGGCAGCTTCGTCGCACGCCACTGCAACAACCCGTAGACCGCCGCGCCCGAAAGCACCAGCAACGCCGCGTTCAGCGACATGATGCCGAGCCATTTGCCCAACCAAATCTGCCAACGCGCGATGGGCTTTGTGGCCACGACCTGCATCTGGCACTCCTCGATGTCGCGCGCCAGCGTGCCGCACGCCAGCCACAACGTGGACAGGCCGAGCAGCCCGGTGATCGCGCCCAGCGTGTAGGTCAGGAGAATCTGCGTGAAGCCGCTTGCCGTGCCGTCGTCCTTGATCAAGATCGGCAAGCCGACCACCGCCGCCAGCAACAATGCCGCGATGACCAGGAACAGCCGGAACCGCAGCGCGGCCTTCCAAGTCAACCAGGCGATGGCGAGAAGTCGTTGCATTGTTATTTATCCGCAGATTGCGCAGATGAACGCAGATTAAACTGTAGCTGGAATTTCATCTGCGAAAATCTGCGCAATCTGCGGATGAAAATCATTTTGGTTTCCCGAGCAGTGACGACAGCTTCTCGTCCGTCTTCGACAAATCCACCGGCTTCTCCGGTTCAGGCGCGGGCTTGACCGGCGCGGCGGGCGCGGGCGGCGTTTGCGTGAGCGCCGCCAGCTTCGTCTCGTTCACTGCGGGCGCGGCGGCTTGCGGCGAAACTTCGACGGGTGCAGCCTGCGGCAACGTGAGTTTCTCCAAAACGCCGCGCCGCGCAGGTAGGCCGCCACGCGCGCGCCGGATTGCGCCCCGCTCGTTTCCGCCGCGGCCTGCTTGGCTTTGGCGACGACGTCGAGGAAGTAGCTTTCCAAGTTTTGCGTCGGATTATCCACGCGCACCTTGTCGGCGGCGACGTCTTTGCGGATGATTTCCAGCACGCGCTCCATCGTCGCGCGCGGCAACGTGGGCGTCGTGATGCGCAACGTGTCGGGCGTGGCGAGCAATTCCTTCAGCGTGCCCGCCGCCTGGATTTTGCCGCCGTAGTAAATCACCACGCGGTCGCAGACATCCTCCACGTCGGACAACAAGTGACTGCTCAAGATCACCGTCTTGCCGCGCCGCGCCAGCGCGAGAATCAAATCCTTCACCTCGCGGCCGCCGATGGGGTCGAGGCCGGCGGTCGGTTCGTCGAGGATGACGAGGTCGGGGTCGTTGATGAGCGCCTGCGCCAAACCGATGCGGCGCTGCATGCCCTTGGAAAATTCGCCGACGGCGCGGGTGCGCGTCTGGCTCAAGCCCACCATGTCCAACAACTGCTCTGCGCGGCTGTCGCGCTCGGCCTTGGGCAGGTGGAACA
>JAPLTZ010000330.1 GCA_026397895.1 Verrucomicrobiota bacterium
CGGCCTCGGTCTGGATGGAGTATTTGCGCTTGAGGGCGGCCAGCGCCTGCTTGGTCTCGGCCAGCTCTTTCGCGGTAAGGTTGGCGGCCTCAAGCTGCTTTTGCGTGGCTTCTTTTTCCTGCGCGAGCTTGGCGGAAAGGTCGGTCTGCTCCTGCAACTTGCGCTTGAGGTCGAGGAGTTCCTGCCGGGTCTGGGCGAGTTGCACGGTGTTGGTGAGCGGGATGGCCTCGGTCTGGCGCTGTTCCAGCCCGGCGCGCAGGAGGGTGTTCTCCTTCTGCAACTGTTTGAGTTTCTCCTCGGTCAGCGCGACCTGCTTGGGGTCGATCATCGCGGCTTGCGCGGCGGCCTCCTTCAGCTTGGCGGTCAGCGCGGTCTTGTCCGCCTCCAGTTGCTTGATCTGTTCCTGCAAGGCGGCGGTCTGGTTGAGGTTGGCGGCGGGTTTGTTTTCGGCGACGGCAACCGTGAGCTGCTTCTGCAACGTGTCCTTCTCCTGCGTCAGCGCGGCGATGCTCTTGGAATTCACCTCCAGCCGGGCGCGGGCCTCGGCCAAATCCTTGCCCAACTGCTCGAGCTTGGCGGGGTCAACGGGCGGCACGCTGTTGAGCTTTTGCAGGCGCAGCGTGCTTTTGAGAATCTGGTTTTCGTCGGCCAGCGATTGAATCTGCGCCTGCGCCTGCGTCAACGCCTGCACCGTGTTGCTGGCGGCGGTTTGGGCGGCGATGGCTTCCTTCAATTTTTCCTCCAACGCCGTTTTGTCCGTCTGTGCCTGACGCAAATCATCCTGCAAGGCTTTCACCAGAGCCGGATTTTCCGGCGCGGGCGGCGCTCCGGCGGTCTTGGCGACGGCGGCGGCGACGGATTCGGAGACGGACTGGGGGAGCGGCGTCTTGGTTTTGCCGGCGAGATAATTCAACCGGAAGTTGACGATTTTGACGTTCCACGCGGGGAAGTCGGCCTGAAATTTGATGAGCGCGGTCTGGGCTTCGGCGTATTTGGTCTGCGCGGCCGGAGCATTGTTATTGTCGCTGAAAGCATCGGCCTGCTGGATCAAATCGTAGATCGCGATGTAACGGTCATCCGGCGCCTCCTGCGCAACCACGGCCAACGGCAACAGCAACGCCAAGGCGAAAGTAAATACGTGCTTCATAGAAAAAGAAAATCGAGAGGCCAATTTATCAGAGCCATCCGGCGTTGGCAATCATCAGATACCCGTGCGGGGTATGGCAAAACCGCCGTAGTGCCGGCTGGGGGCGTAACCCGCCATCTCATTTGAGCCGGGCGCGGATGGTTTCCGCCAGCGCGGGATTGTCCTGGGCTGCGGCCAGATTCAAGGCTTGCTGATAATGCGACCGGGCTTCGTTGGTTTTGCCTTGGCCGGCCAACGCGTTGCCCAGATTGAAGCGGGCCAGGGCGAAATCCGGGTTGATTGGCAACGCCTGCTCGTATTGGCGAGCGGCGGCGGGCAGTTTTCCCTGGCTGGCCAGGGCGCTGCCCAAGTTATGATGGGCCTCGGCGTAGGCCGGTTTGATCTGAAGCGCCAGTTCGTAGTGCTGAACGCACGGTGGCCAGATCATAATGCGCGGCGGCGGAATACGGCTCCAGTTGGAGGGCGCGCTCATAATGGCGCACCGCCTCCGGCAACCGCCCCAGGCGGGCCAGCGCATTGCCCAGATTATCGTGGCCCAGCGCGAAATCCGGTTTGATTGCGAGCGCGGCTTCGTAATGTTGCACGGCGGCCGCCAGCTTCCCCTGGCCGGCCAGCGCATTGCCCAGATTGTGGTGCGCCTCGGCGTGACCCGGCTTCAGCCGAACGGCCTGCTCGTAACGTTGCATGGCTTCCGGCAGCTTTCCCTGGCGATCCAACGCGCAACCCAGATTGTAGTGCGCCTCCGCATAATCCGGCCACAGCGCAATCGCCCGCTCGTAGTGTTGAATGGCGTCCGGTGATTTTCCCTGATCCGCCAGCACGTTGCCCAACTGACAATGCGCTTCCGCATAATCCGGTTTCAACTGGATGGCCCGCTCGTAATGTTGCACCGCTTCCGGCAACCGGCCCAGGTGGTGCAGCGTGATTCCCCAATTATTATGGGCCTCGGCATAGTCCGGTTTGATTTGCAGCGCGCGGGCGTAATGTCGAATGGCTTCCGCCGATTCCCCCTGGCCGGCCAGCGTGACGCCCAGATTGTTTTCGGCCAAGGAATTTTCCGGCGTGCAAGCGAGCGAGCGCCGCCACAGCGAGGCGCTGTTTTTCCAATACCCGACCTGGATATGCGCCGCCACCAGCAGGCTGCCGAGCACCGCTGCGGCCGCAATCCCCAACCCGGCGCGGCGATTGCGCCAAGAGGCGCCCAGGCTCACCACCCCCCAAGCCAGCAGGATGTTCAATCCGATTTGCGGCAGATAGGTGTAACGATCCGCCCGCGCCTGGTTCCCCGCCTGCAAGCCGTCAATGACCGGCACCAGCATGCCCAGATACCAGAGCCAGCCCACCAGCAGATAGGGATGTTTGCGCCGCCCGGCCAGGCACCCCGCCGAAATCAGCAACAACCCCATCGCCGACAGCCCCACCTGCCCTGGCGGCAAATGTTGCCCCGGATGCGGATAGATCAACGCCAAACCCACGGGATAAAATATGTGGCGCAAATAATCCGTGTAGGCCAGCAAGGCGTTGCCCATCCGCCAAGGAACGCTCAAATCCTGGACGCTTTGGTTCACGGCACTTTGCAGCGTCCGGACGGTCACCGCGCTGGCGGCCGCCGCCAGCAGGAGAAAAGGAATTTTTTCCAAGCCCAACCCCAGCCATGCCCGCCGCCGCAGGCCCGCCGCCGCCGCCTCGCCCGCAGGCAACCGCTTCAGCGGCCAGTAGTCCAGCAACAACAGGACGAACGGCAGCGTCACCAGCATGGACTTGCTCAACAGCCCGCATGTGTAGAAAACGAGGGCCAGCAAATAGAAACCGGCGGCCGGTCGCCCGCCTTTGAGTTGGCCGGGCAATCTTTGGGCGGCGGCGTAGCGGGCATACGCCCACAGCGTCAGCATGAAAAACAGCCCGCTCAACACGTCCTTGCGTTCCGTCACCCACGCCACTGATTCCGCCCGCAACGGATGGATGGCAAACGCGGCCGCCACGAAGGCGGCCGGCCAACGCGCCCCGGTCAGCATCCGCAGCCCGAGGAAGAGGAGGATGGCGTTGGCCGCATGGAGCAGAACATTCGTCAGATGATGCCCGCCCGGATTCGCGCCATAAAGCTGCCAGTCCAGCCGGTGGGAAAGCGTGGTCAGCGGAAACACCACCAGATGCGCCGCGTGCCGGAAAGTCCGGACGACTCCGTCCGCGGTCAACTTTTCGGTGACCATCGGATTCTCGCAAACATAAACCCGGTCATCGTAGTTGAAAAATTCATGCTGCCAGGTCTGCCCAAAAACAACCCATACGGCCAACGCCAAAAGCAGGCAGACCGCGCCATCAGCCAGCCAGCCGGGCGATTGAAAAGGCGACATCAAAAGGGCGCGTCGTTTTTCTCCAGCCGTGCCCATCGTGCCCAACTGTGATTGCTGATTCAGAGAACCGCTGCTTGGCGTGAACCATTTCATTTTGCCTGAACTCTTACGACAACCATTTCCGTGTCAACAGTATTTTGGAAAAGCGAAAATATTCCGCCCGTCCAAGACCTCGCGGAATTTGTAGCCGCGCTGGTGAAAGCGCGGATTCCGCGCCACAGCTTTCCGCGCTTTCACAAGCGCGGCTACGGGGACGGCGGAAGGGGAAAAGCTCCGGTCAATGCGGGCGCACGCTACGGCACAGAACGGATGCGCCAGAAGTTGTTCGTGGTTGGGTCGGGCGTGTTGGTGAGAACAAGCGCGCCGCTGGCATCGGCAGAATTGGTTATCACTGGCAACCAGTTGGGTAATGACAAACTCAACGAACGCTCCAGCGCATAACTCGATCCAGCTATGCCTACAAAAGACAAACGCACATTGCCGCCACCCAAAGGCTGGTTAGAAACTTTATTGTAGCCCGGTGGCCCCGCCACAATCTGCTCAGGGCGGTTGGTGTTACTGGTTGTGCCGTCGCCAAGTTGCCCGTAATAATTCCAACCCATAGCCCACAAACTACCGTCGCTCTTGAGAAACAGACTGTGGTGATACTGTCCTGCGGCTATAGCTATGACCCCGCTGGCCACAATCTGTTCAGGTCGGTTAGTGCTGTTGTTTGTGCCATCTCCCAACTCACCATTACTGTTATCACCCATTACCCACAGGCTGCCATTGCTCTTGAGAAAAAGACTGTGGTTTGCTCCCGCGGCAATCGCGGTGACCCCGCTGGTCACAATTTGCTTGGGTCGGTTTGTTTTGGTGTTCGTCCCGTCACCCAACTGGCCATAACTGTTGTCGCCCATGGCCCACAAGCTACCGTTGTTCTTGAGAAACAGGCTGTGGTAATCCCCTGCGGCACAAGCTATATGTGCCGTCGCCTAACTGTCCCCAGTAGTTGAAACCCATGCCCCATAAACTGCCGTCACTCTTAAGAAACAAACTGTGCTGATGGCCTGCGGCAATCGCTACAACATTACTGGCTACTATCTGTTCGGCACGATTGGTGCCAGAGACGTTGTAAGAGCCATCACCTAACTGGCCGCTCTGGTCGTAGCCCATAGACCACAGACTGCCATCGCTCTTGATAAACAAACTATGCTCGCTTCCTGCCGCGACTGCAGTGATGTTACTGGCCACAATCTGCTCGGGGCGGTTGGTGTTACTGGTTGTGCCGTCACCCAACTGCCCAAAGCCATTCTTGCCCATAGCCCACAAACTGCCGTCACTTTTAAGAAATATGCTGTGGTAAGCTCCTGCGGCAACCGATGTGACATTGCTCGCCACAATCTGTTCAGCGCGATTTGTGCCATAAGGAAATACTAGGCTATAACTCCCATCACCCAACTGGCCTTCTTGATTATTACCCATCGCCCATAGACTGCCGTCACTTTTGACAAACAAGCTGTGCCAATTTCCTGCGGCAATCTTGGTCACTGGTTGCGCGTCACCTGTGAACGCTTGCAACAGCACCACAACCAACCCCAGCAGCTTGAAGTAACTTTTCATCATCGGCCTTTGGTATTTAGACACGTTCTGTTTCCAACCCACAAGTCATTTGCGGCGGCGCTCGCCTTGGAGTGCGGCGACACGTCGCCGCTTTGTCACTGGGAGACATGTCTCCCAGTTACAAAGCGCGGTCATGCCCGCGCACTCCACATTCCCCAGCCCCGTAGGGGCGACATCTGCCTGATGCCGCTCCTTCCGCCTGCGCCTCTGGCTGCGGCGCGACAGGGCTGGAGCCGGGTTTGTTTTCAATGTTCTCACGCTACAAAAATGCCAGCCCTACGGGCTTGCTTCACGGCACGACCACGGAGATTTCCACGCTGGGCAAACTCTCGCCGCCGTCGTTCACGGCGGTCACGCGCAGCTTCACCGTGCGGGTGTCGGGCAGGCCGCTCAAAGTCGCGTCGCTGTCCGTCACGGTGGCCACGGCCACAAAGTCCGCGTCCACGCTCACGATCTGTTTCCACACGCGGTAGCGCGTGGCGTTGCGGGCATCGGCCCACTCCACATGCACGGTGCCGGTGGCGCCGGGCGTGGCGATGAGCGCCTCCGGCACGTCGCCCGGAAGCGTGGCGGCGGCCCCGGGCGCGTTCAACCCAAACGCATCCCACAGCGGCGAGGTGTCATCGAGCAACTGGCCGAGTTCGGCGATCAACCCGCGCAGGCGGGTCTTGAGGGTGTTCACCGCGCCATCGCGTCCGTTGCGCGCACCGGCGGCGGCGGAGTTGGCGTTGTTGCTGGCGTTGCGCGCGTTGGAGAACGCGGTGAAGAGCGCATCGGCCCGCACGGCGGTGACGACGAGGTTGGCGGTGTTCACTTCCATTGCAGGGTTGTTGGTGAAGTAATTGTTCAGCGAGGAGCAGAGGGTCATGCGCTCGTCCTGCGTGCCGGGCACGGCGGTGGATTGGCCGGGGAAGCCGGTGACTTCCCACGCCGCCGTCCAGTCTTCGCCGAGGTTCTGGGCGAGCACGGCGCGGGCGGCCTTGAGAAAGGCGCGGGCGTTGGAATCGGCGATGCGCAGTTCGCCGCTGCGGGTGTCCTTGAGGGTCTTGGCAGCGGCGTAGGCGTTCTCGGCGGCGCGGGCGGCGGCGAGATCGGCGCGGATGCGGGCTTCGGTGTTCTGTTGCAGGTTCACCGCAGCGCCGTGGTCATGCGCGCCATCGGCGGCATCTTCGGCGGAAGCGAACAGTTGCGGGAGGGCGTCAGCGATTGGATTTGTGGCCATAATCTCAGTATGGGGGTTGGTGTTTTTGTTTGTTGTTTGGTTTTTGCTGCATCCTGCTGGTTTTCAACAGGAAATCGGTTCAATGCGGGCCAAAAAACGGTTTTTTGACCCGCCCGCGCGTCCGGGAGGGGTAAAAAACAGCTTTTTGGGGCAGCCGCGTGCGCGGGAGGGGTAAAAATCGGTTTTTTGAGGTGGCTGGAAGCGCGGGAGGCCCGGAAATCCGATTTTTGGATCGCCCGCGCCGGCGGGAGGGTCGGAAAAGGGATTTTTGGGGCAGCCGCACCCACGGGAGGGGCAGAAAACGGTTTTGCGGGACAGCCGCGCACACGGGCGGGTCGGAAAACGGTTTTTTGGAGCCGCCGCGAGCGCAGGCGGG
>JAPLTZ010000433.1 GCA_026397895.1 Verrucomicrobiota bacterium
AACTTTCCGGCGACCAAGGCTCAATCCTCTCCGGCGGCTCGGCCTGGACCA
Source organism: Verrucomicrobiota bacterium (assembly GCA_026397895.1). GTDB lineage: Bacteria > Verrucomicrobiota > Verrucomicrobiia > Limisphaerales > JAFMIX01 > JAFMIX01. The sequence goes on from JAPLTZ010000433.1 coordinate 52, forward strand.
TCGGCGCGAAGAACACCGACGCCACCTTCTCCGGCACCATCAGCAGCGGCTCCACCACCAAGGTCGGCACCGGCAAATGGACGGTGGACGGCACGAACACCTACACCGGCACGACGACCGTGAGCGCGGGAACGCTGCTGGTCAACGGCGACAACTCCGCCGCCACCGGCAATGTCACCGTGAATTCCTCCGGCACGCTCGGCGGCAGCGGCAGCATCGGCGGCGCGACGACTGTGAGCGGAAAACTTTCCCTCGCCGACAGCGCCATCGGCACGCTCACCTTCACCAACAGCCTCACGCTCGCTAGCGGCAGCACCACGACCCTCGAAGTCAGCCGCACCGCCGGCACAAGCGACCTCGTGGACGGCAACGCCACGGTCACCTACGGCGGCACGCTCGTCGTCACCAACCTCTCCGGCACATTTGCGCTGAATGACAGCTACAAGATTTTTGACGCCGCCGCCTACGCCGGGACTTTCACCGGCTTCAATCTGCCATCACTCAACGCCGGCCTCGCCTGGAGCACCACCAACCTCACCGTCAGCGGCACCATCAGCGTCGTCAGCTCCGGCGTGCTGCCGCCCGTGCCCGATGCGCCGACCAATCTGGTGGCCGTGGCCGTGGGCTACACCCAGATCAACCTCACCTGGGCCGACACCTCGACGAACGAGGTCAGCTTTTTTGTCGAAAGCTCGACCGACGGCGGGAACTTCACTGAAATCGCTTCAGTTGCCGCCGGGGTCACCAACTATTCTGACACCGGGTTGAGTTCCGGGATGACCCGCTACTATCGGGTTCGCGCCGGCAACACCGGCGGCTATTCTCCCTACTCGAACATTGCCAGCACCGCCACGTTCACGTCGCTCATCTGGCGCGGCGACGGCTCGGCCAATGCGTGGAACATCGGCGTCACCGCCAATTGGCGCAGCAACAACGTGGCTTCGCTGTTTGCCAATGGCGCGGCCGTGGTCTTCGACGACACCGGCTCGAACAATACCTCGGTGAGCCTGTCGAGCGCGGTCTCGCCGTATTCGGTGAGCGTCACGGCGGCGAAGAATTACACTTTCGCTGGCGCGGGCCAGCTCGCCGGGAGCGGCGCGCTGATGAAATCAGGTGCGGGAAGTTTGAGCATCGGCAGCAGCAACACCTACAGCGGCGGCACCGTCATCAGCGGCGGCGCTGTGGTGCTGACCAGCGACAACGGCAACACCTACGGCCTCGGCACCGGCTCCGTCACCATTTCCAACGCCACGCTCACGATGTATGACAATTATGCCACCTACGACAGCCTGCCTTGGAATCTGGTCGTGCCCGACGGCGCGGTGGCTACGCTGAATGCGGATTCCCGCTGCGACCTGAACGGCACGCTCACCGGCGGCGGCACATTAAATCTCCGCATTCCCAACAACCGCACCGAAATTTATGGCGATTGGTCGGCGTTCTCCGGCGTCGTCAATGTCCTGCCCTCCGGCAGCGGCGGCAAGGAATTCCGCATCGCCGCGAGTTACTCATGGCCCGGGCTGCCCGGTGCCGCCTTGAATCTCGGCACAAATATCAACGTCAACTGGCAGGGCAACCTGAATTCGGGTTCGTCAAGCGTCTTTGACATCGGCGAATTGTCCGGCGCGAGTTCGGCGAGCGTCTCCGGCGGCACGATTGTCGGCCGCAGCCTGAACTACCGCGTCGGGTGGCTCAATACCGACGCCGTTTTCGCCGGGCGCATCAACGACCAGACCACCGGCAGTCCGACCCTCATCACCAAGGTGGGCGGCGGCAAATGGATTCTTTCCGGCACGAACACCTACTCCGGCATCACCACCGTCAGCACCGGCACGCTCCAGTTCGGCGACGGCGGCACCGCCGGCACGTTGCCGACCAACGGCATCGTCAACAACGCCACGCTCGCCTTCAACCGCGCCGACAACCTCGCCTACGCCGGCATCATCAGCGGCACGGGTTCGGTGGTCCAGGACGGCGACGGCGTGGTATCGCTCTCCAACAACCACACCTATTCCGGGGCGACGGTGATCAGCTCCGGCACGCTCGCGCTGAGCGGCAGCGGCTCGATTTCCAATTCCTCCATCGCCCTCGCTGACGGCGCGATGCTGGATGTGAGCGCCCGCACCGGCGGCAGCATGACGCTCGCGAGCGGGAAAA
>JAPLTZ010000158.1 GCA_026397895.1 Verrucomicrobiota bacterium
TGACAGCGGCCGGTCAGCCCAAGATTTCCGTAGTCATCCCGATATTCGGCAACGAGGGCAATCTGCCCCGGCTCGTCCACGCTCTGCAAACCCAGACCCTGCCGCCCACCGAAATCCTGCTCGTGGACGGCAGCCCGAAGCCGTTGGAAAATCCGCCAACGGGCACGCGGCTCATCCGCAGCAAACCCGGCAGCCTGCTCGGCGAGGACTACGATTTCGGCGCGAAGAACGCCACCGGCGATTTCCTCCTGTTCATGCAGCAGGACTGCGTGCCCAAGGACGACACCGCGCTGGAACGGATGTTCCGGCAACTGACGCCGCAGCGGGTGTCGGTGGTGGCGCTGGTGACGCTGCCGGAAGATTATTTCCACGGCTACAATTTCTGGGGACAAGTGCTGATGGCCCGCTGGGTGGGTTGCGTGCGGCAGGGCGTGAGCAACAAGTTCGATCTGCACCGCCGCGATGTCGTCGCCCGTATCGGCTGGATGGAAACCTGGCCGGTGCAACTGGGAGGCGAGGACATGGATTTGTTCATGCGGTTGAGCAGTCAGGGCGAAGTGTTCGTCAGCGACGTGGAGGTCATACACTATCACCACCAGCGCGCTACGATGGGCGCGGGCGACGTGCTGAAGCGGCATTTCCGGCTCGCGGAATCGTTCGGGGCGCTGTTCCGCAAATGGCATTTCAACCTGCGCAGCGTGCCGTATGCTGAACACTGGAGCCATCATCTGACCAAATACCTTTACCTGCTCGTTCCGCTGCTGCCGTTTGCGCCGCTGGCGGTCGGGGTGGTTTTGTTCGTCGGCAGCAACCTGGGCAACTTCGAGGCATGGCGGGTGCGTTCGTGGAAGACTCCGCTGCTGCTGATCTTCAATCCGTGTCTGTTCATCGCCGGTCTCGTCGGCACGGTGCTGGGCCTGCGGCATCGCCCCCGCTTCCCAAACAATCAGGACAATCGTTGATTAATCTTTCGTCTGCTTTGAAAGAGTCAGAAGGCGGATATACACGATTGACAACCTAAATAGGTATCATAATATGCGCTTGTTCGGGCGGCGGCACGTTTCTTCAGCGGGGTTCCCCACCCCCACCTCCTTGGCGTCTGCCGCCCGAATTTTCCCGACTTCGACATTGACGTTTCCAAGATGTTTCACTAGGTTTGCCGCCCACGCGGGGGCGTAGCTCAATTGGTTAGAGCGCTGCCCTGTCACGGCAGAGGTTACGGGTTCGAGCCCCGCCGCTCCCGCCATTCTTTCCTTCAGAAATCCGGTTATTTTCGCGCATATCGCCGGAGTCTACACCGGTGGCAATAACCACATCGCACACCAGCCGGAGATCCGCTCTTTCCAAGCCACGTTCCGCCGGTTCAGTAGCTCTTGGGTGTGTGATCTTCACCGTGGCACAGCAGGGTGCAGGTGCCGTGGCGCACGCCGGTCCAGGTGTAGCTCGGCCCGACCCCGCCGATGGCGCGCACCACGGTGGTGTCGAAGTTGATGAGGTGCGGCTGCGGCGAACCATGCGGGTCGTGGCAGGAAGTGCAGGAGACGTTTTTTGCCAGATGCTGGTTGTGCAGGGAATCGCCGCCGGAAGATTGAAACGGGTCGGTGTTGTTGGCCCAGTTGAAATTATGGCACTTGAAACAGAGCGCGGCAGTGGTGGTGGTGGAGCGCGTGTCGGTGAGGTTCATGGCCCGCTCCAATATCGGCGTGATGGCGGAGCCGTGCGGGCCGTTCGCGCCCGTGCCGCCGGTGGCGGGGGAGGTGTCGCTATTGTGGCAGTCGGTGCAACCGGTTTTGCTGGCGATGGTCCAGGGCGATTTGAGGCTGGGCACGTCGCTGTTGCGGCCGGCGACGATGACCGGGTGGAATGAATTTGTGCCGGTGCTGTTCTGGAATTCCTGGCGGGTGTTAAGGTTGGGGAATTTCCGGGTGACGCGCGCCGGGCCTTTGGCGGTGTCGGCGTGGCAGCGGAAACAAAGTTCGTATTCGTGGGAAATGGTCGGGAGATTGCCGCCGGTGATGTCCACGCCGCGCACGCCGGTGAGGCCGCCGGGCAAGGTGCCGGTGGCAGGATAGGCGGCGTGAGGATTGTGGCAGTCTTCGCACTCGACGTGGTGGCCGGTGCCGCTGGGGACGAGCGTGATTTCCGTGGCGTCATGCACGCCGATGGTAAGGGTGATGGGATGGACGCTCGCTTTGCTAAAATCGGCCTGCACATTCTTCGTGGCGGGCGAGACGATGTTGCCGTTGTGGCACGAGTAACAATTCTGTTCCTCGGCGGAATAATTCATGAGCCGCGACTTGCCGCCGGCACCGTGCGGGTCGTGGCAGTTTTCGCAGGCGTTGGCGGCAACGGTGGTGAGGTTGGTGGTGTGCGGCCAGGGGTTGGGCGCGGTGCCGTTCCAGGTTTTGGTGGAGGTCTTGTGGCTGGTCTGACTCCAATAGGTCATGTTGTGGCAGGTCACGCACAGGGCCGAGGCGGTGTTGTCCACCGCGAGGAACGAGCCGTATTGCGGGTCGTGCGGCTCGTGACAGGAAGTGCATTGGAGGCTTCCATTCGGATCGACGTGAACTTTGCCGGTGGTGGGCGGGCTGTTGAGCTGGCCGTTGGCCGAAACCAAGGCGGAGTTGTAGGGGAACGAGATGGGATGGTCGTCCGACAAGTCTGTGCCGAGGTTCGCGGCGCTGGTGCCGGGCAAGGTCGTGACGCCGTTCCGCATGGCGATGTTTGCCGCGCGGCTGCGCACCATGCCGAGCGCGACGGTGCCGTCGTGGCAACCGAGGCAAAGTTTCGACGCGCCGGTGGGCTGGCCGATGACCGCCTTGGTGGTGGTGGAACTGTAGAGCGTGTAGCTCGCGCCGGAATCAAAACGATTCCACAGCGGCGCCTGGGTGGAGGAGTTGTGCGGCGTGTGGCAGAAGATGCAGATTTCCGTTTCGGTGCTCGCGATGACCGCGCCCGGCCCGGAGGTGGAGAGGTTGTGCTTGGAATTCACCACGCTGGCGGCGGATGCGGCGAGGAGTCCGGCCAGTGTTGCGGCGAGGAAAATGATTGGGCGGGTGAGTTTCATTCTGTTCCGAGATATTGAAAAACCTGCACGCGGCGGTTGAAGGTGTCCGCCACATAGATGCGGTTGTCGCGCCCGATGGCGATGCCGTTGGGCAGCCAGAATTCGCCGGCAGCCTGCCCCGGCTCGCCGAAATACAGCAGCAACTGCCCGCGCGGGTTGAAAATCTGCACGTTGTCGAACGCCGCATCGGCCACATAAACGTGGCCGAAGCCGTCCACCGCCACGCCCTTGGGCCGGCTGAAATGTCCCGAGTTGTCGCCCAGCCCGCCGACGACGCCCAGCGGTTTTCCACCCGGCTCCAGGATTTGGACGCGCGCATTCATCGAATCCGTCACCAGCAGATGGCCTTCCCGATCCACGGTCAGGTGCGAGGGGAAATTGAATTCGCCCGATGCCGTCCCGCGCCGGCCGAACTCGCCCAGCTTCCGGCCATCCAAGTCAAAGGTTACAATGCGGTGGGTGCTGGAGTCGGCGACGAATAGTTTTCCCCCCGCTATCGCCAGCGCCACGGGCCGCGCCAGGCCGTTGGTGATGGCAAACCGGAACTTTCCTTTCTCATCGAACGCAATCACGGCCGGCACGGCGGAATCGGCCACAAAAAACTTGTTGCCCGCCACGGCCACGGCCACGGGCGAGATGAATTCATACGCGCCGATTTTCCGCCAGCGGTGGAAGTCGTGATGCGTCCGGTCGAAAAAAGACACGGAGTGGTCGCCGGTGTCCGTCACGAGCAGGTCGCCCTGTTCGTTGAGCGCGACGCCGAGGGGATTTCTCAACACGTCGCGCTGCCGGATGCCGACGATGGCGCTGAAGAAGCGTTTCCAAAACGAGCGCCGGATGCCCAGGTCTGCCGGCCCGGTGATGCTTTGCACGTAGGCGATGCGGGGCGCGGCCGGCGGCGGCGGCCAGACCGGGCCGCTGCTGTCCGCCAGCGCAGCCACCGCCGACAAATGCAGGCAGAGGAGCGCGAGGCTGTTATTTTTCGGCGGACGCCAAAAAGCGTTCATAAGAAATTCCTCCGCGCGCGCAGGAACAGGTAGTGGCGGGTGCGCACATCGGTCGAATAATTTTCGTTGTTGTATTCGTAGCCGAGTTTAAGCATGAGCTTGCCGATCTCCCAGTCCAAACCGGCGCGCGCGGTGGCGGTGTCGCGGTCGTAGCCGCCGCCCCGCTCGCTCACCATGCCGCCCTCGACCCGCCAGGCAAGGCTCATCCACAGTTGTTGCTGGTAGCGCACGATGGCGCTGTAGGCGGTCTGGTTCAGCTGGGTGTCGCGATGGGTGATCCAGCTTTCGTCGAAATCAATGCCCAGCGTGGCGTCTAGGCTGGGCTGGAAATTCGCCGACTGGTAGGCGCGGGTCCGGTTGTAGGGGGCGAACCGGGAATCGGCCACCTCGTATTCCACGCCCGCGCGGAACCAGCGCCAGGAAGTGTCCACGCCGATGAGTTTGTTGTCCATCGCGTCCAGCACCAGCCCGTCGCCGCCGTAGTAATCCAGCTTGGTCCAACGGCCATAAAGCCCCAGCCGGCCGTTCCAGAAATCAATGCGGAAATTCACGCCGTTGTTGACCGAGGCATACGCGGCCGAGGGCTGTTGGGCGGCGTTGTAAGTCACCAGCACCGGCGTGCCGTTCGTGATCGCCGAACCGAACGACGTCACCCGCTGGATTTCGGTGAAGGTGCCGTGCGGCAGAATCCGGTAATCAAAGGTCTCGTGATAGTGAACGGTGCCGGAGGAGTCGGTGACCTGGATGCTCATCAGATCAACCGCCGGCTGGTTGAGCAGGCTGAGCACGCCGTCCATGAGCGTGTGGGGCTCGTTGATGACCCGCAACACCACGCCCGTGGACCGGCGCTCCTCGCGGTCAACGCCGCCGGAATATCCCAGCGCCAGATTGCCCCACGAACCGAGATGGCGGCTGTATTGCTCGCTCACCGCCGCGCCGTAGCGGCGGACGGACAGCGCGTTGTAGTCGAGCAGGGACAGCAGTTGAATCCAATCCTTGGCGCCGAAGTTTTCGCTGTCCGACAGGCTCACGTTCTGGCACAAGCCCCGCTCCGTGCCGAACCCGTCGCCCTGGCGGGTGTATTGGTTGAGGTTGTAGAAAAGCTGGCTGTGCGCGCGGTCGTCGCGGCGGTTGTTGGCCGCGCTGAAATTGAGCATCTCCTCCGTGGTCTGGGTGGGCCGCGCCAGTTCCGTCACCTGCTCGTCGTAGTGGGTGTAGGACACGTTGAACGGCACGGGCCCGGTGTTGTAGCCGGCGCGCGCGCCGTAGCGGGTGCTGTCCACGCGCACGCGCGTGAAAAAATCGTAGTCGCGATACGTGAGGTCTTTGTCGGCGAACGCCGCCATGGCGTAAGGTTGGTTGCGGAGCAGATCCAGGGACAGGTGGTAGCGCTGAAGAAAACTGCTGGACGTGCCGCTCTGCGCATCCATGCGCGAGCTCTGCCAATCCATGCCCAGTTCGGCGCCAATCCGGTAATGCAGCAGGTTGGGGTGATAAACCGACCCCTCCAAGCCGATGCCCACCGCCGGCTGGACGATGATGCGCTCGCGGCTGGTGGTCTGGCTCGGCGTGGTGGTCTGCTGCTCCTCGCGGAACACCTCCACATCCGTTTGGAGATAGGTTTCCGACACCTGCAGGCGGAAGGCTTTGACCGGATCGGGCGCGGTGGGCGGCCGCGCCAGCACGACGCCGCCCGCCGCGCCCAGCAGCAGCAGGCAGAAACAAAGTTTGCGGCGATGCGGCTTCATGGCGGCGGGGGCGGCGGTCGCAAAAGTTTTTTGAGATTTGAGCAGTGGGGGTCGTGGCAGCTTTCGCAGGCAGCTTCGCCCATCGTTGTGTGCTCCTTCACCTTGAGCAGCTTCGGCATCTTGTGGCAGTCGAGGCAGACGGCGCGGCCCTGGCGTTTCAAGAGAAAGAGCTGGACGGATTCGTGCGGACTATGACAGAGCAGGCACTTGCCGTCGTCCACCGGCGGGTGGACGTATTTGGCGTCTCCAATCAGTTTTTTATGGCATTCCAGACACAGGTCGCCGCCCTCGGCGCGAAGTTGCTGGGATTGGCGGGAGACGTGACAGGCGGTGCATTTTCGTTCGTCGTAAGGCTTGTGATAGTGAATCACCGGCGCGGCCGACAGCCGGGAAGAAGAAGTGGCAACGGTCTGACCGCCGGCGTTGGTCGGCGAAATGTTTTCCGTGAACATCGCCGGCACGGCGTTGGTTTCGTCCACGCCCTCAAAGAAAACACACAGCACCCGATGGCGCACCTCGGTGGTGCAGCTGGTCAGTCCGATGATGCCGAAAACCGCGACAGCCACCCGCCACTTGCATTTTGAAGGCAGCTTCACGGTTCATTTCACCTGTCATTTTTTGTGGCCGAAGCCATAGACATCGATCTTGCGGTCGCCATATTGGTTGCTGATGAGCACCACATATTCCAGGACAAAATCCGGCGCGGCATATTTCTGGAACAGCGCCAGATTATCGTAGTCCACGCTCACCGCCGCCGGCATGGCCAGAGGCGTGGGGCTGCCGTCGTTCTCGCCGAAAAAGAGCAGCAGCTTGCCGGCGGCGTCAAAAATCTGGCAGACCTGGGCCGCCGCATCCACGACGTAAAACCGCCCGTCGTGATCCACGGCAATCCCCTTGGGCCGGACGAATTGACCGGGGAGGTCGCCCTGACCGCCGACCGTGTGCAGGTGCTTGCCTTCTGCGTCGTAAATCTTCACCTGGCACGCGCCCATGTCGGACACGTAGATTTTTCCCTGCGGGTCAATGGCAAGGTTGACCGGCATGAACAGCTTGCCCGGTTCGCTGTCGGCGTCGGCGTCGGGGTTGGCGGGAATCGTGGACAACTGTTTGCGGGTGGCCTTGTCATACACGCGCACGCAATGGCCGGTGAGGTCGGTCACATACACCCGGTTGGCGGCGAGCGCGACGCCGGTGGGACGCAGATGCTCCCCGTCGCCGATGGCGCCGCGATAGGTCTCGTCGGCCGCAAAGACGAGAATGAGGTTGCGCCCGGTGTCGGTCACATAGCGCGTGCCGTCGGCGTCCACGGCGATGTTGATGGGCGTGCCGATCTTGCCCATGCCGCGCGGGGCGAAGAGCCGGATTTTTTTCTGCGCGAAGTCAACAATGTCCACGCAGCGGGTGCCGGTGTCGCAGACGAAGATTTTCCCGTCGGCCAGAACCGCGCCATACGGCTTCAATATCGCCTGCGCCGCCGGGGCGGTGACGCCGGTGATGAATTCGGCAAAGCGGTCGCCCTGCACCCCCAGATCGTTCTCGCTGGAGATGCTGGTCAGAAACTGGAGGCGCGGCTCTTCCGGGGCGGGCGGGTAAAAGATACTGGCGGTCGGCGCGACGGGTTTGTTGCCGTTCCCGGTTTGGCAGCCCGCCAGTCCCAATGCCGCCACGGCCAAAAGCAGCAGCCGGATTTGGAGGGTAAAAAAAAGATTAGGGCGAACAAGTGCCATCATGTGAAACCTGCTCCCCGGTTGGTCGCCACCGAAGGTTTCCGCCTTCGCGCCACCAGCCGGGGATTGATGCTGTTCCCCGATTACTTGTTGTGGCACTTCCGGCACAAAGCGCTGCTCGCATTGTCCACGCGCAGGAATTTGCCGCTGGTGTTCTTGGAATTGTCGTGCGGTTCGTGGCAGGAGGCGCACTCCATCTTGCCGCCAAAAAGCGGGATGCCGGTGGCCGAGGCTGTGTCCACGTAATTGGTGGAGGCTGGCGTCACCAAAGCGCCGTCGGCGGTCGCCAGGGCGGAGTCATACGTGAACGAGATCGGGTGGTCGGTGGCCAGGCTGTGCGGGGTGCCGCCGCCGATGAGGTTGGTGCTGGTGATGAATTGCGAGCCGCTGCGCATCACGCCGGCGTTCGCAAAGGAATCAACGGCCACGGTGCCGTCGTGGCAGCTCAGGCAGAGTTGCGACTGCGCGCTGGGCTGGGTCTGGTTCTGGCCTTTGAAGGTCTGGCTGCTGTAGGGCGTGTAGCTCGCCGCCGTGGTCGCATGGTTCCACAACGGCGCGCCGGTGACGGCCTGCGCAAAGTGCGGGGTGTGGCAGAACTTGCAGGTCTCGGTGGTGCCCCAGCCTTTGCCGGACAAATCGTGAGGCGTGCCGACGATGCCGGCGGCCGAGGTTATTTTTAAACCCGCCACGGCGAAGGTGGCGGCCAGTGCGATGATTTTGACTGTGCGCATAATTCAGGTCTTGTTGTTGTTGGTTTGGTTTCTGTTCGGAATCGAAAAAATGTCTGATGGAAATATTTCTTTGTTGCCCGTTCAAATTCACCGCTCCGGCGGCAGCATGGCGTGAAGGCCGTATTGGTGGACCAGTCTGCCGCCCGCGTGCGCCATGTCGGCAAGGCTCAGCATCGCCGGCAAATAGCAGACGAGAAACAGCAGCGGGACGACCGCGTTCAACCACCCGGCCAGTTTGTTGCGGCCAAAATGAAATCCGGCCATGATAAACAGCCAGACCACCGTCAATACGGTGAACCAGAATCTCACCTTGTCCGCCTGCGCCTGATGCCGGGCGAGCACCCGGTTGATTTCCGGCGTGCGATCCGCCATCTGGGCCGCCGCTTCCCCGGTGGAGACCGCGATGTAAGCCGCGACCGTTCCCAGCACCATCAACACCAGCGCCGACAGGAAGAAACCGTGCCGGTGCTTGGGCACGACCAAACCCGCCACCACCAGCAACGGGGCGACCAGCAGCAGCACGATGGGGAAATGCAGCACGATCGGGTGCAACCCGTCCCATCCCGGATATGGCGGCAAGTGGAACATAAAATTCAAACCACTTTGATGAACTTGTTCAACGGCTCGAAACAGCTCGGACATTTCTCATCCGGCAGCGCCAGGGCCATAAACCCACAGACGGTGCAGACATAAACGGTCAACGTCCCGCCCTTCATCTCCTCCAGTTTGGCCAGCGCGTCGGCGAACAGCCCGACGTGCTCCTTCTCGGCGGCCTTGGAATAGTTGAACGCCTTCACCGCATCCTTGTTGCCGCCGCTCCGCGCCAGCGCGATGCATTCGGGATACAATGTTTCGCTTTCGTAAGTCTCGGCCTTGATGGCTGCTTCCAGATTTTCCTTGGTGGACTTGACTTCGGGCGACTTGACCTCGGCCTTGGGCACACCGCCCAGCTTCTTGATGACCCGCGCAAATTCAGTGATATGGCTCTCTTCGGCCCGGGCCGCAGCGCGAAACAGGCTGGCCACCTTGGTGTAGCCTTCCTCGTCCGCCTTTTTGGCGCACGCGAGGTAACGCGCCTGCGTGTTGCTCTCGCCATCGTAGGCCGCCAACAGATTGTCCAGCGTGCTTTTCTCGCCCGCGCGACTCAAGCTGGGACAGGCCATCGCCCCGGCAACCCCGACGAGGGCGACTTGGATGAATTTGCGACGTGATTGTTTTTTCATTCGTTTCCTTCGTTGATTTATTGTCAGAACCCGGACGGCTGCCGCCGCCGCATGGAATTTTTTCGCTTCATTCCAGCTTGGGTCGCTTTTATGGGTGAACACTAGCACCCTACGGTGAACAAACGGTTAATGGGAGATTAAAAGAAATTTACCTAACGGTAGCAGCAAGATTCATCGGCTGGATTAGCCGCCCGGGATTTTCCCGCTTCTGGATGGCCCATCTCCGGCGTCACCCCTGCCGCGCGCGCAACCATCCGGCAAGCTTGCGCAGCGGGCGGTTGAACTTCGCTTCGTCCCTGCGCCAGCCGTTGAAGTCAACCCCGTCGCGCGCGATGAGGCATTGTTTCTTCCACGCATCCAAGCCCGGGTCACGCAAGCTGCCATCAAGGTCGAGCGGAATGAGCGCGCGGTTTTTTCCGCCCAGCCGTTCTTCCTTCATCAAGGCCTGCTGGATTTCATCGTCCAACCACGCTGTTGCCAGCGACGCCCGGGAGCAACAGAGCAGAACTTTGTCGCCCAACCGGCTGGCGGGCGCGATTTGCCGGTCGGGAACTTGAAGGTGGCTGTTCAACCAGCACCGGATGCCGCGCGCCTGCAATTCGGCGTGCAACCGGCGGGCAAAAGCAGCGTCCCCGGCGGCGTGGCTGATGAAACACAAAGGAAATTTGCCGGCCGACGTTTGCATTGCCAGCAACATCGTGATTGAACCGTCTGCCAGCCCGCAGCCGCGCAGAAAACTCACCGGCAACGCGCCGGATGCCGCCAGCGTCAACTGATCAATTGAACTCGGCCCGTGATGCCGGCACGAGCGGAGCGCCTTGGCGTTCCGCAGCGAAGTGGCGGCAAAAATCGTCTCGCCCAGATGCGCGGCGGCGAACGATGTTCCCGTCAGTTCTGACTTTATGAAAGTCGCGCCGCGCAGGTCGGTGCCGTGCAGTTTGGCTCCGGTCAGATCGGTTTCACACAGATTCGCCCCGGTCATGTCCGCGTCACACAAGTCGGCGTGGGGCAGGTTGGCACCCTGCAAATCACAGCGGGTCAGGCAGGCCGCCCGCAACTTCGCCCGGGCCAGATTGCCCCCCTTCAGCCTGGCTTCGTAAAGGTTGGCGGCGCGCAGATCGGCGGCAAAGAAAACCGTCTCCCCCAGCAGTGCATCCGCGAGGTTTGCGCCGGCCAGCTTCGCTCCGGTCAGGTTCGCCGCGCTCAAATCTGCCGCGTGCAAATCCGCGCCGGCCAAATCCGCGCCCGTCAAATCCGAGTAGTCCAACAGGACTCCGGCGAGCAACGCTCCGCGCAAATCCGCGCCCCTCAGATTGCTTTCGCTCAAGTCAACGGGCGTGCGCGGATTTTGTTTGCGCCACGAATTCCACACGGACGCTCCTTGCCGGAGGATTAAAAGTTGTTTGTCGTCAGCCATGGCAATCCGGTTGCGTATTCTCGTTCGGTGAAGTTCTACTACACAATCAATTCGCCCGTGGCAAACCACATCGTCTTCCAGAATCCAAAACCAGCCTTGCCCAGCCCGGTTGGGTTGCTATTGTGTTCCATGTCCCGCACCAACGGCCGCCTCATCTTGACCGACTCCAACGCCCTGACC
>JAPLTZ010000161.1 GCA_026397895.1 Verrucomicrobiota bacterium
AGGACGGAACGGTAATCAATGGCGCGCTTGAGGTAGCGGCTGCTGACGCCGAACATGGAACCGGCAGAACCCGTCTGCCAAGGCACCGCGTCGCCGGGCGAACAGCCGTAGATGCCGCCGTTGACCGCGCCGCCGGCGACGAACATGCAGCCGGCTTCGGCGTGGTCGGTGCCGCCGCTGCCGTTTTCGAGCGTGGTGCGGCCGAACTCGGACATGGTGACGACGACGAGGTCGTCCCAGTTGACCTTGGCGGTGGCGGAGGGGGCGTTCGTGCCGCGACCGTAGCGGGTGAAATATTTCCGCAACGCATACACGGCCCAGCCGACGCGGCGGAGGAGGTTGGAGTGGTTGCCGCTGGCACCGCCCTGATTGTTGTGCGTGTCCCAGCCGCCGAGTTCGGTGCCGGCGACGATGGCGTCGGTCTTGTTCAGGACGAGCGCGGCGGCGCGGAGATTCTTGAAGAAGCTGTAGCTGGTGGCGGCGGTGTCCACGACATACTTGGTTGGCCGGTATCCACGACGTATTTCGTGGCGGTGCCGCCGCCGTTCTCGCCGTTGGCGGTGGGGAAGAGCTTGTAGGCCTGGCCGGTGTTGCCGTCGGTGTCGGGATCGTCCACAAGGGTCTGCGTGGTCTCGTTGAAATCAATGCCGCCGAAAATTTCCAGCGTCTGGCTCAAGTTTTTGTATTGGAGCGAGAGCAGCTCGCGGTTGAGCTTGGCGGCGAAGGGATAGTTGTTGGCGGCGGCGAGGGCCTGGTCGGCCTTGGTTTCGCCGATGGGATAGGGAATGCCGAGGAGGTTGTAGCGCGTGGGGTCGCTCAAGTTGGTCATGGCCGCATCCGAGCCGCGCAGGAGCAGCGGCAGCGCGGACTGGAAGGAGACGCCGGTGAGCGGGGCGCTGTTGGCGAGGCCGGACTGGATCATGGCGCGGTAGAAGATGCCTTCCTGAAGCGTGTTGTTGTTGGGTGAACCGTTTTCCCAGTAGCGTTGCGAGTCGAAATGTGAGTGCGATTGCTTGGGGTAGCCGACGCGGTGGAGGATGGCGAGATCGCCGGCGCTCATCACGGGCGAGAGGAATTTCAGCGAGGGGTGCAGCGCGGTGAAGCCGTTGCCGGCGCGGATGGCCATGTTGTAAAAGAACGTGTCGTTCGTCGGGCCGCTCGCGGGAAAGTCGAGCGTGGGCGTCGCGTAATAACTTGGGCCGGTGTCGAGCGGGATGCCGATGTTCGGGCGGATGGTGTTAGCCCCGGTGGTCTGGTTATACATGCCGTCGTCGCCGACGGGGGTGATGGCGTTGAGGGAATCGTTCGCGCCGGTTCGCGGCGAGGGCGCGTTTGACGACGAGCGGGATGTCCACCAGCGTGGAGAGCGCGATGCCGAGGCCGAGTTTCAAATTGCGCTCCATGAAACCCCGGCGGGTGATGAGATTGATGTGGTGCATGGGAAAATTTCCAGGGGTTATTGTTCGTGGAAACGCTGCTGGCTCATCAGGAAACCGACCATGCCGCGCACGCGCGTGTCGTAGGTGTTGCCGGCGGCGCTGCTGGGCGTGAGGCCGGAGAAGGCGGCGGGCGCGTTGGTGTCGTTGGTGTTGAGGAAGTTCACGGCGGCATCGCGGTAAAGCTGCAGATTGGCCGCGCCTTCGCCGGGGTAGAGCGTGTTTACGAAGTAATTCGCGACGGCGGTGGCGTTGGTCCAGCTTGACGACGGCAACTTGGCTTGCAGGAGTTGGACGGGGTTGCAGACGGAATTGCCGGCGTCGTTGGTGGAACTGCCGGTGTGACCGGTCTGGCCGCTGGCGATGCAGTAGGACTGAATCCAGCGGATGCGCTCGGCCAATGTGCCGGCGCTGATCCAAGCGGGGCCGTCCTCGGGGTAGCCATCGGGCGCGTCGCGATCAAACAGCCGCATGTTGCCCATCCGCAGGAGCGGGGAATCCGCGTCTTCGCTGGTGAGGCTGGTGCCGCTGATGGCGAGGCCGTCGGTGTCGGCGGTGAAAGTTCCGTTCACGCCGGTGCCGTTGGTGCTGCTGCGGAGCGCGCGGACGGCGCTGATGAGGAATTCCAGCGGCGTCTTGACCTTTTGCTGCGCGGCGGCATGGGTGCGGAACAGGTCGGAGTCGGTGATGACCTTGAGCACTTTCCAAATCTGTCCCTTCGGCGAATTGGTCTCCCACGCCAGCATGCAGTCGTGGACGAGCTGCGCTTCGGGCGTGAGGTTGCCGGCGGTGTAATTGTAGAAGGCGTATTCCACCGTGTTGGAATCGGTGCTGGGGTTCGGAAAGCCGTCATGCACGAAAAGCCGGCAGAGTTTGACGCTGATGTATTCCTCGGTGAACGGCTGGTTGGCCATGTGCTGGATGACCTGGTAGCCGTCCTGGATGCTGTTCGTGCCGCTGCCGTTGGTGAGCGTGAGCTGGTAATTCGCCCCGGCCCACGGCGCGCCGAAACGGGCGGGCACGGTCTTGGCGGGGAACACGGTCTTATTGGAGATGTTGTGGAACGTGCTCTGGTAATTGAAGGCATACACGCCGTAGAGATTCGTCCTGATGTTGTTGCCGGTGCCGTCCAGCGTGACCGGACTCTGCGGCGCGAACGGATTGAAGGCGTTGGTGGGATGCACGATTTCCACCCGCCAGCCGGTCCACGCGCGCGACATCACCGTGATGTCGCTCTGGTCATAACCGTTGTCCACGCCAAAGCAGAACAGCTCCAGCAATTCGCGGGCGTAATTTTCATTGGCCACCTTGCCGGTGCGCCCGTCGCTGGCCACCGTGTCGAGGTAGATGATCATCGCGGGGCTTTCGGCGGAAATCTTCAGCAGGTCGTAAAAGGTGCATTGCGAATTCGTCAATGCCGCCCGCCAGCGCTGGTTCTCGGCGTATTCCATCTGGGCGGCCAGCCGGCGACGGCTGTCGGCGCTGTAATTGTTGTTCAGCCAACTGTAACTCTTGCCGTATTCGGTGACGAAGTGGTTTTCCCAAAACTGGAGCAGGATTTCCAGCAACTGCCGGTTCGCGTTCACCGCGCGCAACACATGCCAGGCGCGGAACTCCGGCAGGCGCAGGTGATTGGTCGTAATGACCTCGTCCGGCAAAGCCATTTTCGCGCCGAGTGTGGCGATGTTCGTGTCCGCCAACTCGGCGTTCTCGGTCAACGCCCACGGCGCAAGCTGCTCCACGATGAACGCCTGCGGGCCGATGGCCGCCACGCGCTCCAACTCGTCCGGCGTCGGGCCGTAGGCGAGGCGGTTCAACACGTTCGCCGTCAGCAGCGCGTTGCTGGCGAGCGGCGTGACCGCGACGCGATAAAATCCCGCCGGCGCGGTGACGTTCGTGCGCCGCCACTCATAACCGTAATTCGTCCCCCCGGCGGAGGCGCTGATGACGTAGGGCGAGAGCGTGAAGTTAGTATCTGCCGCGAGCGGCTGCGCCAGATTCGTCGCGCCCAAGACCGTGTAAGCCTGCGCCGCCGGATACGGCGCGAACCGGAGATTGCGCATTGCCCCGCTGCCGTTGATGTTCGTGATAATCGGTGCCGCAGGCTCGGACGCCATTGCTGTGTTCGCCGTCAGGCAGGCGACCAACCACCAGAGCGCAGTGTGTTTTGGATTCATGTCTGGGATGTTGGGGAAATTAAGCCGCCATTTCTCCGCTGTCAAACGGGCTTATGCGCCACATTCAAAGACGAAATGCGCCCGCCAAAAGTTTCACCCGGATTTCTGCTCGCAAACGCCGGCCTGAATCCTGATATTCCTCGCGCAAAATGACCGCGCCGCAAACCACCGCCACCGTCACGCCCCCCGGACTGCATCCGGCGTGGCGCTTCGCGCTGTTCAACGGCCTCTCGTTCCAGATCGTCCTCGGCAGCCCGATGATTCTCTACGCCAAGACGCTCGGCGCGAGCGCCACCGTGCTGGGCATCATCGCCGGCATGATGCCGCTGCTCGTCATCTTCCAGATTCCGGCGGCGAACTACATCAACCGCATCGGCTACAAACGCTTCGTCCTCGGCGGCTGGGGCACGCGCACCGTATTCATCTTCGGCCTCGCGCTCGTGCCGCTGGCCAGCGGATTTCTCGACGCCACCACGCGGCTTGTGCTGATCCTGACGCTGCTGTTCGGCTTCAACCTCGTGCGCGGCATCTCCAGTTGCGCGTGGCTGCCGTGGATCGCCGCGCTCGTGCCGGAACATTTCCGGGGCAAATACGTCGCCCGCGACGCCGCGATGGTCAACCTCGGCAGCTTCCTCACCGTCGCGATTTCCGCCGTCTGCCTCGGCGCGGCACCGCACCCGTGGCAATTCGCCGTCATCTTCGCCTTCAGCGCGGTGACGGGCGTGATCAGCCTCGCCTTCCTCAACCGCATCCCCGACGTGGCCATCCCGGAGGAAGTCCGCACTTCCGGCGAATCCGTTCCGTGGCTGGCGATGCTCCGGCATCCGCCGTTCTTCAAACTGCTGCGGGTCGTCGTCGCGTGGGCGGTGGCCTACGGCGGCCTGACCGCGTTCACCGTCGCGTTCCTGAAAACCGAAACCGGCATGGCCGAGGGAAAAATTCTCTTCGTCACCTCCGTCGCCTTTCTCGGCGGGTTGAGCAGCCTGTGGCTGTTCGGCTCGCGGCTCGATCACCTCGGCAGCAAGCCCGTGCTCGGCTTTTCGTTTGCCATGTGGCTGGTGATTCTCGCGGGCTGGATGGCGCTGGCGGGCGGCGCGCTGACCGCGAGTCTGACGCTGCTGCTGGTGCTGCAATTTCTCATGGGCCTCTGCGCCGCGCTCGTGGGCATGGCGCACAGCCGGCTGGCGATGGCCATCGTCCCACCGCAGGGCCGCAACCATTTCTTCGCGCTCTACTCCGTGTTCGCCAACGTCGCGCTCGGCCTCGCGCCGATTGCGTGGGGCTTGCTCATTGACGCCGTGGGCGCGCGGCAGGGCGAATTTCTCGGCCTCGTCTGGAATCGCTACACGGTGTTCTTCGCGGCGGCGGCGGCGGTGATTGCGCTGACTTTCGCGCTCGCGCGCCGCATTGACGAACCGAAGGCGGCGAGTCTAGAAGATTTGCTGACGGAAATTCTGATCGCCTCGCCGCAACGCTTCTGGCTGCGCTTCTGGCCGCGGGAATAAATTCCGGGAGACGATTACGCCATCGCCGCCAGCTTCGTCGCGGCGGCTTCCCATTCGGGCGTGGCTTGTTCGAGCCGGCGCTGGACTTGCACCAGTTCGCGGTTGACCTGCGCGGCGCGGCCGGGCGTGTTGTAAGTCTCTTCCTTTTCCAACTCGGCGGTGAGTTCCACCTGCTTGGCTTCGAGCTGCTGGATTTCCTTTTCCAGCTTATGGACGAGCTGCTGCGTGCCTTTGCGCTGGTTGGAACGCGCCTGCCGCTGCTCGGCTTCGAGGCGCTTTTGCTCCTTGCGATCCAGGGAGGGACGGATTGCAGCCGTCCCTGAATTTGTTTTTTGGGACGGCGACACGCCGTCCCTCCCGGACGCAGTCAACGCCTCGCGCGCGGATGTGGCCTTGGTCTTGTCGAGATAGTATTGGTAGTCGCCGGGATAATGCGTGAGCTGGCCGGCATTGACGTGGACGACGTGGTTCGCCAGCGCGCGGATGAAATAGACATCGTGGCTGATGAAGATGAGCGTGCCCTCGAACTGGTCGAGCGCGTAGAGCAGCGCGTCAATGCTCGACATGTCGAGGTGCGTCGTCGGCTCGTCCATGAGCAGGAAATTCGGCGGATCGAGCAGGAGCTTCACGAGCGCGAGCCGGCTTTTTTCGCCGCCGCTCAGGACGGCGACGCGCTTGAACACATCGTCGCCGCGAAAAAGAAAGCTACCGAGGAGCGTCCGCACGAACTGCTCGGTGACGCGCGACGGCGTGTCGAGCGCCTCTTCGAGCACGGTGTTCGTGGGGGTGAGCATGTCCACGCGATACTGCGAGTAGTAGCCGGCTTTGACGTTGTGGCCGAGCGTGCGTTCGCCGGATTGCGGGATGAGGTTGCCCGCGAGAATTTTCAGCAACGTGGATTTGCCCGCGCCATTCGGGCCGACCAGCACCGTGCGCTGGCCGCGCTCCGCCTTGAACTCCATGCCGCGATAAACCACATTCTCGCCGTAGGCCTGGTGGATGTTCTCCAGCGTGACGACTTTGATCCCGCTGCGCTGCGGCTGCGGGAAACGGAAGCTCACCTTGCTGTCGGCGCTCTCGGGCGCTTCGATTTTTTCCATGCGCTCGACCTGCTTGAGCTTGCTCTGCGCCTGCGCGGCCTTGGAAGCCTTCGCGCCGAAGCGCGTCACGAACTCCATCAAGTGTGCGATTTCCTTCTGCTGGTTTTTGTAGGCGGCGGCGAGTTGTTCGCCCTGCGCCTCGCGCTGGACGAGGTATTCGTCGTAGTTGCCGCGATAGCGAATGAGTTTGCTGGAACGGATTTCAACGATGCTGCCGACGAGCTGGTTCAGAAATTCGCGGTCGTGCGAAATCATCAGAATCGCGCCGGGATAGCCCTTGAGATATTCCTGAAACCACAGGAGTGATTCGAGATCGAGATGGTTCGTCGGTTCGTCGAGCAGCAGCAGGTCGGGCTCATAGACGAGCAGCTTGGCAAGGTGGGCGCGCATGACCCAGCCGCCGCTCAGCTCGCGGGACGGGCGGTTGAAATCCTTTTCGCGAAAGCTCAGGCCCGCGAGAATCTGCTTGGCCTTGGCCTCGATGCGATAGCCGCCGAGTTCGTGAAAGCGGTCATGCACGTCGTCGTGGATGTCCTCCACGTGCTGCGCTTCGATCGGATGATCGGAGTCCCACGCCTGCACGATGCGGCGCAGCTTTACGAATTCCGGCGTGATGGCGGTGGCGAGTTCCAGCACCGTCTCGTCGCCGACCGGCGCGCTTTCCTGTGGCAGGTAACCGAACTTCACACCGCGTTCCAAGGCGATTTTGCCGCCGTCCGAGACTTCCGTGCCGAGGATGATGGACAAGAGCGTGGACTTCCCCGCGCCGTTCGGCCCAACCAGCCCGATGCGGTCGCCGCGGTTCACCTGCAACGAAGCGTCGGCGAACAACACGCGTCCGCCGTAGGCCTTGCTGATTTCTGAAAGCGTCAACATTGAACCGCGAGCCTACCTTGAACGCCGGCGGAAACCAAGCTTATGCGCCGGAGATTTGCATTGAACCCGCGCCCCGGCTTTTCCACACTGTGCCTACCTTGAACGCCGCCGGAAACCAAGCTTATGCGCCGACGATTTGCATTGAACCCGCGCCCCGGCTTTTCCACACTGTCAAAAATTATGGGAGCACAGTGGAAACAAGCCGGGCGCGAAGCCAGCGCGCACAAAAAAGGCCAGATGGTCGTCAAGCTCGTCCGCGAAATCATGATCGCGGCGAAACTCGGCGGCGCTGACCCCGACCTCAACGCGCGCCTGTTCGTCGCCGTCGAAAAAGCCAAGAAATCGTCCGTCACCAAGGACACGATTACGCGCGCCATCAACAAGGGCGCGGGCATCGCCGACGAAAAGGTCAACTCCGAGACCGTCGTTTACGAAGGCTTCGCGCCGCACAAAGTCCCCGTCGTCGTCGAGTGCCTCACCGACAACCGCAATCGCACCGCGCCCGAAATCCGCCGCCTGTTCCTCGCCGGCTCCATGGGCCAGCCCGGCAGCGTCAGCTTTTTCTTCAACCACAGCGGCGTCGTCATCGAGGCCGGCGCGCAAGAATTCGAGCCGCTCGAAGCCGAGGAAACGCCTGCTGGCACGAAAGGCGCGCGCTTCATCACCGAAATCAAAGACCTCGACCACGTCTCCAAGGCGTTGAAAGCCGCCGGCTGGAACATCATCGCCTCCGAGATCCGCTACGTCGCGAAAAACTTCACCGAAATCACCGACGCGCAACGCAAGGAAGTCACCGCCTTCCTCAACGACCTCGACGACCACGACGACGTCCACCGCGTTTACGCGGCGCTGTAATCAATCCCCATGAGCGCGAAACTGAAAATCCCCGACGCATTGACATCCGACCTCCCGCAATCCACCTGGGGCAAGATGCTCGCCGCCACGCCCGTGGTGATGACCGTCATCGCCACCCTGCTCGCCGGGCTCGCCTCCAGCGAGATGACGCGCGCCCAATACGACCGCGCTCTCGGCGCGCAGCTCCAGTCCAAAGCCGGCGACCAGTGGGGCTATTTTCAGGCCAAGAAAATGCGCGGCGCGATGCAGCACAACACGGTCGAACTCCTCCAAGCCACCGCCGACGTCCGCCCGCTCGACAATCCCGCGCTGGAAAAACTCCCCGTCGTCGCCGCGCCCGCGCTCGAAGTGGGCGTGAAGACCGCGCTTGAAGCCGTGGAGAAACAGCAGCCCGAAGCCGAAGTCGCCGTTGCGCTGAAGAACGTCACCGAAAAACAACTCGCCGCCGCGCTCCAGTCCGCCCGCGACCACGTCCGTGATTTCGACACCGCCCTCGCGCCCGCCGGGCAAGCCATCGCCGCGCTCGAAAAATCCCTGCCCGCCGGCGACAAGGCTGCCGCCCGCGACCTCACCGCCGCCAAGATGAATTTCAACGCCCTGCGCTACGACGCCGAGGCCAAGCTGAACCAAGCCATCGCCAACCTCCTCGAACTGCAAGTCCGCAAGGCCAACATCTCCGCCGAACGCCACCACAAACGCAGCGGCAAATTCTTCTTCGGGATGCTCGCGTCGCAGGCGGCGGTCATCATCTCCACTTTCGCCATGGCCGCGCGCCAGCGGAATCTCCTCTGGCTCATCGCCGCCGTCGCCGGCCTCGCCGCCGTCGCCTTCGCCATCTACGTTTACCTGCGCGTGTAGCGGCTCACAGCGCCGCGCGCAATACCGCCGTCAATTCCTCCGCCGTCAGTTCCGGCAGGCCTGAAAACAACCGGTGCGTCGGCAGAATCGCGAGCCCCGGATCGCCCATGCCGACGAACATCATCAGCACGAAGTTGGCCGGATGATTTTCGTCAATGTCTTGGCCTTGCTCTTTCAATCCGCGGAGGTAGTTGCAGGAGGTTTCGTAGCGGTGATGCCCGTCAGCGATGAAGATTGGCTGCGGCTTGAGCGACTCACGGACTTGGTTGATTGCATCGCGATCAGTGACCGGCCAGATGCGGTGCTTTACGCCGAGATGATCGGTCGCTTTTCGAGGATCGTCTGAGCCTTCGTTTCCGGGTCCGGGTACAAGCCGAAGACTGGCGACAGATTCATCTTTGTCGCTTTGGTCAGCAACAGCCGATCCGCTTTCGGCCCAGAGAGCGTTTGCTCGTGTGGGTAGACACAGCCTTTGCCGAATTCTTCTAGCCGACAGCGGCCGAGGAATCCTCTGCGGCAGTACGTCTTTCCTTCCCAAGTGAATTCTTGGTGATAGACGTAAAATGCATCATCTGGCTCACGCTGCCAAACGCGATCCGCTTGCCATTGCTTCACGAAGCCAGCCGCTCGTTTGTACTTATCATCGGGCGATGTGTCCACCGGTTCTTCGCGGTTGAAATCGACTCGCACGACATTGCAAGGATGCTTCTTGTAAAGCTCGTTGCGGAAGTTGTTATCGATGACGTCATACGGCGGAGTGACCACATCCGAAAGATCGCCCACTTGTGCCAAGTCATATCGCAATGCTCGAAACGGACTCACATCAGCCATTCTGAAAACGCTACTTCAAAGTTAATGACGCGGCTATGCCGCAAGTACGTCGTTGTCATCGCTTCGCATGATGAGCAGGA
>JAPLTZ010000454.1 GCA_026397895.1 Verrucomicrobiota bacterium
ATCATCTCGGTCAGAAAGCCGGTCCTGGCGGGAAGCAAGCGGCTGCCCGGGTGCCACTCCTTCACTCGCGCCCGAAAGAAAATGGCCTGGCGGGAGTCGGTGTTGCCGACCCACTTGTCGAACACCATGGCGCCCAGGAAGTGCGAGAGGTTCTCCACCTTGCCGAGCAACGCATCGGGGAGGAAATCGTATACCGCGATGTGCTCGGGATGGCCGGGGAAGCAGGAACCAAAATGCCACCCGGGTTCGATGGGAAGCCGTCGCGCCCCCAACTGGATAGCCAGGTCCGGATTGCACTCCAGGAACGCGGGAGGAATCTCCACGATGGCGGCATCCGGCACGCGAATCTGCAGATACCGCAGCAGCACCGAGGCCAATAACTCGTTTACCAGAATCCGCCGGTGCTGTGGGTTGTTCTTGAACTTGACCACGTAGAAGCGGCCATCCGCCGCTTCAATCAGGTGGGCCTGGGCGCCGCCGCGCATCTTTCGAATCAGGCGGCTGGCTAGGATCGGCATCGGATGGACCGGGTATGATCAGGAAACTGGAGTAACCTAGAGGTTTAGCATAACAGGGAGGTTGATTTCATGACGGAAGAAAAGACGGCCGCGGGAAGCGAAACCCCGGCTGGACGCAACAAAGATGACGTTGCGCTGGAACTGATGAAATTCGTCGCGATTACCACCGGCTACGGCAAGGGGATATCCGGAACGGGCTTCGGAGGGAAAGCGGCCAAGAGCTCTGAAGAATATGCCGAGGCGCTACTCCAGTTGTTCGAGCGCTGCCGGGATGTAGTGGGACGCTAGTACCCGGGGCGTAACGCACGGTCCGGTGAATCCGGACCGTGCGTTCTGTTCTAGCGACGCTTCTTCGCCGGTGCCTTTTTGGCTGGCGCTTTCTTGGCCGGAATCTTCTTGGCCGGGGCCTGCTTTGCAGGTGCCTTTTTGGCTGGCGCCTTCTTTGCAGGTGCCTTCTTGGCCGGAGCCTTCTTGGCCGGTACGCTTAGCGGGGCCTTCTTCGCTGCGGCCTTCTTGACCGGCGCCTTCTTGACGGGCTTGGCGGGAGCCTTTTTCACGGGAGCTTTTTTCACAGGAGCCTTCTTCGCTGGAGCTTTCTTGGCGGGAGCCTTCACAGCCACCTTCTTTGCGGGAGCTTTCACCGCGGCTTTCTTTACGGGAGCTTTTTTGGCCGGCGCCTTTTTCACAGGCGCACTCTTGGCCGGGGCGGCGGGTTCCGGCTTGGCGGGTTCCGGCTTCACGGCGGCCTTCTTGGCCGGAGCTCTCCCGGGAGCGCTCTTACGTGCCGGTTTCTGCCCGGCAGGCTTCACTTCAGCCTGCGGAGCACTTGATTCGATCTCAGGCTTCACGTCGGATTCGGGCGGCGTGCCGGTCACAGGCTCCATCTGGGCTTCTTCCTCGTCAGTCATGTCTTCAACCTCGATTTCGATCTCGTCGTCATCATCGTCGTCGGTCTCATCCGGGCCGTAGTCGGAAGCGTTACTGTCCAGCCCAGTCTGCTCTTCGTCTTCGTACTCGAAATCATCCAGTTCGTCCTCTTCCTGAAGAGCGAACTTCAACGGGTCAAACATTTCTCATGCCTCCTGTCCGGGCGTGGTCAACAATTAGAATAACTCTTTTTCCTTTTGATGCAAGAGGGTAGGGGCAAAAAAGAGCTTCCGCGGGGCTTGTAGCTCCGCGCCGGCTACCGGCTGGCGCGCTTGACCGTGGCTTTGCGATGCAGGGACTTCGCGTTCACCGGACGTTTCGATCGCCGGTGTGATTTCGACGCTGCACGGTGCTTGCCTGATCGAGCCGACTTCGCCGGACTCTTCTTCGCCTCGATGTAGGAACACGGGATCAACAGCACGTCCCCGGCTTCAAGATCATCCGCCGGCCGGGGATTGGCGCCGGCGATCGATGTGGCCGAACTGCCGTAGCGCCTGGCGATGGTGGCCAAGGTGTCCCCGTCCGTCACTTTATGCATCCGCCAGGCGGCTCGTTTCTCAGCCGGGACATTATCGAGCGCGGCCACCAGCGAGCTGCCGGCGCCCCTGGGAACACGAAGCTGATAGTTGGCCGGCGCCACGCCGCGCAGCAG
>JAPLTZ010000374.1:0-13586 GCA_026397895.1 Verrucomicrobiota bacterium
ACGAAGGCCATCCGCAGCGACATCAGGCTTTGTTTCAACAGCGCCGATTCCTGCGGCGAGAGGTTGCCTTTCGTCTTCGCCTCGATCATCTCCAGTTGCTCGATGAAATATTGCGCCGCCGGCAGGTCGCGCATCGTCTCGCCGGTGGAGGGGTTGGCAATCTGGCCGAGCAGCATCAGCGCCATGTTGGTCTGCTGCATGACCATCTGCGCGAAGGCGGCGGCCAGCATTTCGGGACTGCGGAGATTGGGAGTGATTTCGCTCATGTCGGTTTTTTGTTTTGCCGCCGGAGGTCGGCGAGCAGGAAGCGGACGAGGTGGTTCAGCCGCATCTCGACATTGACGGTCTCCAAAATTTTCTGCCGCTCATCCGCAACGGACAGCACGGCGCATGAAACCAAATCCGCCACCTGCGCGGGCGTGGCGAGGTTGTCGAGGTAATGCAGAATGTCCTTCGCCGGCAGGCTGGGCGGCGGCTTTTTCCCCGCGCCTTCGCCGGGTTGCGAAAACACCGGGAACGGAAACGGCAGGCCGAGTTGAAAGCGTTGCGCCAGCAGGTCGCGCACCTGCGTGACGAGCGCGCCGACGGCCGCGCCGTCGCACGGCGGCGATTCGAGCGTGCGGATGCCGTGGACGCGATACGGGCGGTAGCGCACGGCGGGGGTGAGTTCCACGCGGGTCAGGCCTTGCAGGATGAGATGGGACGTGCCGTCGGCGTGGTTCACCGCCGCGCGGACGAGGCCGAGGCCGGCGACGCCCATGGGCTTTTCGCGGCTGCTGCCGGGCTTTTGCATCGCCACGGCGAACATGCGGTTGCCGGCGAGGACGTCGGCGAGCATCCGGCGGTAGCGCGGCTCAAAGATGTAGAGCGGCAGCAACGCCTGCGGGAACAGCGTCGCGTTCGGCAGGGTCATCACGGCCACTTCGCGGGGCAACTTCATGGCGATAACTTACGAGCGCGCGGTGGTTTGGCAAGTCGCGACCCGGTGCGGAAAGAAGTTAATCCTTGCCAGCCGGCAATCCGTTTCTGACATTCTGCCGTAACAAATATGTCAAAGCGCGCACTCATCACGGGCATCACCGGCCAGGACGGCTCGTATCTGGCGGAACTGCTGCTGGCCAAAGGCTACGAGGTTCACGGCATCATCCGCCGCGCCAGCACGTTCAACACGGGGCGGCTCGACCCGATCTATGACGATCCGCATTCGGGCAAGGCGCGGTTGTTCCTGCATTACGGCGATTTGAGCGATGCGAGCGCGCTGGCGCGGCTCATCGGCAAGATTCAGCCGCAGGAAATCTACAATCTCGCGGCGCAGAGCCATGTGCGCGTGAGTTTCGACGCGCCGGAATACACCACGGACATCACGGCCACGGGCACGGTGCGGTTGCTGGAGGCAATCCGCGAGACCGGAACGAAGCCGCGGTTTTACCAGGCTTCGTCGAGCGAGATGTATGGGCTGGTGCAGGAAGTGCCGCAGACGGAAAAGACGCCGTTCTACCCGCGCAGCCCGTATGGTTGTGCGAAGGTTTATTCGTATTGGATCACGGTGAACTACCGCGAGTCCTACGGGCTGCACGCGAGCAACGGCATCCTGTTCAACCACGAATCGCCCCGGCGCGGCGAGACGTTTGTGACGCGCAAAATCACCCGCGCCGTCGCCGCCATCAAGGCGGGCATGCAGGACAAGCTGTTCCTCGGCAACCTCGACGCCAAGCGCGACTGGGGTTACGCGAAGGAATACGTGGAGGCGATGTGGCTGATGTTGCAGCAGGAGAAGCCGGATGATTATGTCATCGCCACGAACGAGACGCATTCGGTGCGGGAGTTTCTGGAAGTGGCGTTCGCCCACGTCGGGTTGGATTGGAAGAAATACGTGGAGACTGACCCGCGCTATTTCCGTCCGGCGGAAGTGGAACTGCTCATCGGCGATTATTCCAAGGCCAAGCGGCAACTGGGCTGGGAGCCGAAGACAAAATTCGTGGAACTCACCAAGCTGATGGTGGACGCGGACGTGAAGCGGCTGCAAGACCATCTCGCCGGCAAAGGCCGCGTCGCCGGTTGACGGCGGCTACTTCTTCGCGGGCGGGCGGGACAGAAAATCTTCGTAGGCCAGCCGGATACCGGCGGCCATGTCCACCTGCGGTCGCCAGCCCAAAGCGAACAGCCGGGAGCTGTCCAGCAACTTGCGCGGCATGCCGTCGGGCTTGGTGGCGTCCCAGACAATTTCACCTTTGAATCCCACGCTGCGCCGCACGGTTTCGGCGAGTTCGCGGATGGTGAGTTCGCGGCCGCAGCCGACGTTGATGAACTGCTCCTCGCTGTAGTTTTGCATGAGGAAGACGCAGGCACGGGCGAGGTCGTCGGCAAAGAGGAATTCCCGCAAAGGCGCGCCGCTGCCCCAGCAGGTGACGGTGGGCGCGGCGGCGATTTTGGCCTCGTGGAACTTGCGGATGAGCGCAGGCAGGACGTGGGAGTTCTGCAAATCGTAGTTGTCGTTCGGCCCATACAGATTGGTCGGCATGGCGCTGATGAAATCGCAGCCGTATTGGCGGCGGTAGGCCTGGCACAGCTTGATGCCGGCAATCTTGGCGATGGCATACCACTCGTTGGTGGGTTCGAGCAGGCCGGTGAGGAGACATTCCTCCTTGAGCGGCTGCGGGCCGAGCCGGGGATAAATGCACGAGCTGCCAAGGAACAGGAGCTTGCGGACCCCGGCCTGATGCGCGCCGTGGATGAGGTGGTTCTGGATGGTGAGGTTTTCGTAGATGAACGCCGCCGGCTGCTGGCTGTTGGCGAGGATGCCGCCCACCTTCGCCGCGCCGATGAAGACGAACTCGGGTTTGGCCTCCGCGTA
Organism: Verrucomicrobiota bacterium; assembly: GCA_026397895.1. Taxonomy (GTDB): domain Bacteria; phylum Verrucomicrobiota; class Verrucomicrobiia; order Limisphaerales; family JAFMIX01; genus JAFMIX01. The sequence goes on from JAPLTZ010000374.1 coordinate 2,855, forward strand.
GAATTTCTGCACCGCCGCGGCGTCCAGCAAATTCAATTCGGCGCGGGTGCGGGTGATGAGGTTTTTGAAGCCCAACCGCCGGAGTTCGCGCACGACCGCGCTGCCCACCATGCCGCGATGGCCGGCGACGAAAATCTGGGATTGTTCGTGCATCAACATGGGGCGGAGTTTGGTTCAAGCGCCCGAGACGGGCGAGCAAAAATCGGCGGGAAGTTTGGGGTTGGCCTGATGGGAATTTCCAGTATTGTTGCCGGGCTTTCACAGCGAAAACCGGTTTGAATTATGGCCGCCAATAAAACGCCAAATGTTTCCCCCGCCGCGCCCCGGCGTGATTTTTTGATCCTGCTGGTCTGCCTGCTGGGCGTGATGGCGGTGCTGTTCGCCCGGAGTTTCCGGCCGGAGATGGTCTGCTTCGACAACGACGGCCCGTTAGGAGCGCGGTTGCCGGCGCAGGCCAAACTCCCGGATGGATTCAGCGGGCTGTGGATGAATCTGAACTGGCTGGGAACGGAAGGGGTCGCGGCTGTGAGTCTTTCGGGTATTGCCCAGTGGCTGCTGGGGCCGTTGATTTATGCCAAGTTTTGGATTCCGCTGGCGTGTGTCTTTCTGGGGATGAGCGCCTGGGCGTTCTGCCGGGCACTGAAATTTTCGCCGTGGGCGTGCGTGCTGGGCGGATTGATTGCGGCGCTACATTCCGACCCGTTCTCCAACGCCTGCTGGGGGCAGGTGTCGCGCCCGATGTCTTTCGCCTCGATGTTTCTGGCGCTGGCGGCGTTGCAGGCGGGCGCGGGCTGGCGGGCTTGGGTGAGAGTGATGCTGGCAGGCATGGCGGTAGGCTTGGGCATCATGGAAGGCTTCGATGTCGGGGCGCTGTTCAGCCTGGTGGCGGGGCTGTATGTGCTTTTTCAAGCACTGGTGAATCGCGAAGGCCATCCCGCCGGGCGGTTGGTTTGGGGTGGGATGCGCTTGGCGGTGGTCGTGGTTTTTTCGGCGTTTCTGGCGGCACAGGCATTGTCCGGTCTAATCGACACACAGGTCAAAGGCGTGGCGGGCATGTCGGAAAATGCGGAGAACAAGCAGCAACGGTGGGACTGGGCCACGCTCTACAGCGTGCCGAAGATGGAAATCCTCACCACCTTCTTCCCCGGCATTTTCGGCTACCGCATCAACACGCCGGAGGGCGGCCAGTATTGGGGCACGGCGGGTCGTGATCCGGCGTGGAACACCTATTTTGAATCCGGCAAACAGGGCGCGCCGCCGCCGGGCGGCCCGCGCGCCGTCGGGGCGGTGGGCAATTACGCCGGGCAACTGACCTTGGTTCTGGCCGTGCTGGCGCTGGCGCAAACGTTCCGCCGGAAAGACTCCGTCTATTCTCCCGCCGAGCGGAAATTCATCTGGTTCTGGGGCGCGCTGGCGGTCATCGCGCCGCTGCTGATGTTCGGGCGGTATGCGCCGTTCTACAAATTTTTCTACATGCTGCCCTACGCCTCGACCATCCGGAATCCGGGCAAGTTCGGCCACCTGTTCGACGCCGCGCTCATCGTCCTCGCGCTGTATGGCGCGCACGGACTTTGCCGGCGGCTGGCGGCCACGCCCGGCGCGCCGGTGCGCGGGCTGGCGAACCAATGGCAATGGTGGCGGAAAAATTCCCCGGCGTTTGAACGCCGCTGGTTCATCGGCTCGCTCATTGCCGCCGCCGCCGCAGTGATTGGCTGGATGATTTACGCCTCGTCCGCCACCGCGCTGAAAAAATACCTCATCTACATCGAATTCGATCCCGCCAGCGCGGCGGACATCGCGCAGTTCAGCATCCGGCAAGCCGGCTGGTTCGCGCTGTTCCTGCCGCTGTCGCTGGGCGCGGTGGCGCTGGTGATGAGCGGATATTTTGCCGGCGCGCGGGCGAAATTCGGCGCGGCGCTGCTCGGCACGATTTTGGTTTTCGATCTGGGCCGCGCGCACCAGCCATGGATTGTCCATTGGGACTGGCAGCAAAAATACGCCTCCAACCCGGTGCTCGACAAACTTCGCGACCACGCCCACGAACAGCGCGTCGTCGGGCTGCCGCAATGGATTCCCGGCGCGTTTCAGATTACGGAGCAAGCCCGCGGCCTGGAGCAATACCTCGACCAGCTCTACCGCATCGAGTGGGCGCAACACCATTTCCTCTACTACGACATCCAGTCGCTCGACGTCATCCAGATGCCGCGCCCGCCGGAGGACATGGTCGCGTTTGAGGGCGCGCTGCGGGTGCATTCCGGCGACACCTTGTGGCGGCAATCCCGCCAATGGGAACTGACCAACACCCGTTACATCATCGCCATGGCCGGCTTCGTGGACCTCTTCAACAAACAATTCGACCCCGGCCGCGAACGCTTCCGCATCGCCGACACCTTCGCCATCGTGCCCAAGCCCGGCGTGGCGCGCATCTCCAAGCTGGAGGAACTGACGGCGGAATTTTCCACCAACGCCCCGTATGCGCTCATCGAATTCACCGGCGCCCTGCCGCGCGCCAAGCTCTACACCCACTGGCAGGTGATGACCAACGACCAAGCCGCGCTGGATACGCTCGCCAGCCCCGCGTTCAACCCCGCGCAGACCGTCCTCATCGCCGCCGGCCCCGCCGCGCCCGCCAGCGTCGGCACCAACCAGGACGCCGGTTCGGTGACAATCAAAAGCTATTCGCCGCGCCGCATCGAGCTGAGCGCGGTCGCCGCCGCGCCGTCCGTGCTGCTGTTCAACGAGCGCATCGCACCCAACTGGCGGGTGACCGTGGACGGCAAGCCGGAGACGTTGTTGCGCTGCAATTATCTCATGCGCGGCGTCCATCTCGAACCCGGAACGCACGCGGTGGAGTTCCGCTACACGCCGCCAACCACGTTCCTGAAAATCAGCCTCGTCGCCATGGCGGTGGGCGCGTTGCTGCTGGCGTTGCTTTGGTGGACCGCGCGCAAGCCCGCCCCGGCAGCGGTGCGCGAGGTGGTGAAGGATTTGCCAGCCATCTCGCTGGTGCCGCTGGGGCAAGCGCCCGCCGGCGCGCTTCACGCCTGGTCGGCGGCAGGACGGCGGCTGTGGTTTCTGCCGTTCGGCGGCTTTCGCGACGCGCATCCCGACAAGTGGAACTGGTCGCGGTTTCACATTGATTGGCTGCGGCATTTTGCCAGACAGATGGGACTGGAATCGCCCATCACCAAGCCGGAGGATTTGTTGTTCGATTACCCGGCAATCCGCGAGCCGGTGATGCCGGATTGGAAGTGCGATGTGCTGGTCATCAACGCCCGCCCCGGCAGCGGCCAGTTGAAGGCGTATCGCAACGCGGGTTCGCTGAAGCATCGTTTTTGGCAGCGCTTCGGCAAAGGCGGCGTGGAGGTGCATCAGGAAGACGATTTCATGTCGCCGGTCATCGCGCAACTCATCGCCGCCGGCCACAATGTGGTGACGACGCAGCCGTATCGGCCCAAGGCCGGCGACAGCCGGCCGATTCCGCCCTGCACCGCAGACAACAACTTGACGGTGACGGGCATCGGCAATCTGTCGTTGCGCTGCAAATATATCGTGATGGTGGCCACCGGGCCGATGTGGCCGACGTTGAACGTGTGGAATGTTGACAGCATCAAACTCCGCATTACCCTGCTTGACCGGGAGCAACTGAATCTCCCTGGCAACATCGTCCAAGTGAGCACGATTGAAGCTGCGGTTGCGGCGTTGAAAAAAGAAAGCCTGCTATGACATACAAGGATTCGCTCACCCAAGCCATGCACCAGCTGGCCGAAGACCCCAAAGTGGTGTTCATCGGCTACGGCATCCGCTGTGGCGGGCAGGCCGCCGGCACGCTCAAGGGCATCCCGGAAGCGCAACTGATTGAAACGCCCGTGGCGGAAAACCTCATGGTGGCGCTGGGCATCGGGCTGGCATTGAAAGGCTACAAGCCGGTGGTCTTCATCGAGCGGTTTGATTTCATCCTGAACGCCCTCGACGCCATCGTGAACCACCTCGACAAGATCAACACCATGTCGCGCGGCGAGTTCAAGCCGACCATGATTCTGCGGGTGGTGACGGGCAATCGTCTGAAACCCCTCTTCACCGGCGAGACCCACACGCAGGATTTCTCCGAGGCCGTCGCCAAAATGGTCACCTTCCCCGTGATCGGCCTGCGCGAAGCCGGCCAGATTGGCGAACAATACGCGGCGGCCAAGGCGCGGCTGGTGGACACCTCCACCATGCTCGTCGAATACAAGGATCTGATCTGATGAAACACAACAAATACAGCGACCTCAAAATCCTCGCCTTCCCGGACAAGATCGCCGCCTTTCAAGAAGGCCGGATTACCGCGCCGATTTACGTCCGCATCAAGCCGACCAACCGCTGCAACCACGGCTGCCGCTTCTGCTGCTACAGCGACGGCACCAAGCGCCCCAAAGACCGCGCCGACCTGCACCTCCAAGCCTCGATGCACGAGTCCATGCGGGAACAGGACGTGATGCCGCTGGCCAAGGCCGTCGAACTGCTCAACGACCTCCGCGACATGGGCACAAAAGCCGTCACGTTCTCCGGCGGCGGCGAACCGCTGCTGCACCCGGAAATCGTCGCCATCATGAACACCGCTCTCGCCAACGGGCTGGACCTCTCCATCATCACCAACGGCCAGTTGCTTTCCGGCGAGCGCGCGCAGGTTTTGGCGAAGGCCAAGTGGGTGCGCGTCTCCATTGACTACACCACCGCGAAGCAGATGGTGGACTCTCGCAACGTTGCCGACCGCAGCTTCGACCAGGTGTTGGACAACCTGCGCAACTTTTCCAAGATCAAGAGCAGCGACACCGACCCCGGCATCAATTTCAACGTCACCGGCTACAACTACGAGGGGCTGCTACCGTTCGCGAAAACGCTCAAGGATTGCGGCGTCGAGAACGTCCGCTTCTCCCCGGTTTACGTCTCCAACTTCCGGGAATACCACGAACCCATCGCGCCGCGCGTCCGGGAACAGTTGCGGGAAATCCAAGCCATCTGCGACGACCGGTTCAGCGTGAACAGCACTTACGATCTGGACAGTCCCAGCAAGTCGCCGAACCGCGCTTTCACCCGCTGCCTCTACATGCAGACCGTGCCGGTCGTGGGCGCCGACCTGAACGTATACGCCTGCCACAACACCGCCTATTCCGAACACGGAAAAATCGGCTCGATGCGCGACCGCAGCTTCAAGCAGCTCTGGTTCAGCGAAGACGCCAAGAAAGCCTTTTGCTCCCTGAACCCCAGCGTGGTCTGCCGGCACGAATGCGCCAACCATCACAAGGTCGAACTGTTCAACACGCTCGCCCACGCCAGCCTCGACAACTTCGTATGAGCCAACAAACCAAAGAATCCCTCATCGCCTTCGAAGCCCGCATCCGCGACCTCTTCGCCGAGGGCGAACTGCCGTTTCTCCTCCACCTGTGCGGCGGCAACGAGGAGCAGCTCCTCGAAATCTTCCGGGACGTCAAACCCGGCGACTGGATTTTCAGCAGCCACCGCTCCCACTACCACTACCTCTGCGCCGGCGGCAGCCCCGCGCGGCTGGAACAGCTCATCCGCGACGGACGCAGCATGTTCGTCTTCGACCGCGCCCTGAATTTTATCACCTCCTCCGTGCTCGCCGGCACCTGCGGCATCGCCGCCGGAGTCGCCCTCGCGCTGAAGATGGAAAAAGCGCCCGGTCACGTCTGGTGCTTCCTCGGCGACGGCGCCGAGGACGAAGGCCATTTCTACGAAGCCGCCATGTTTGTCGAAGGCAGCCGGTTGCCCTGCACCTTCGTCGTCGAGGACAACAACCGCAGCGTGGACACCAACATCGCCGACCGCCGCGGCCCGAACTGGAAGCGCCCCCTCTCTGCACTCGGCTGCGTCAAGACCTACCATTACACCCCCGTCTGGCCGCACGCCGGTGCGGGGCTGAAGACCATGGTCAAGTTCAAGAACCCCAACCCCCGCTGACCCGAACCGCCGGACAATTATGTCATTGCTCAACGCTTTCCGAAAAAGTTACCTCGGCCGCACCATCATCGAGAAGGTCATCTGGTATAAAATCAACCGCAACCGCGAACGCCGCATCACCACCGAGGAATTCCGCGCCCTCAAGACCCGCTTCGGCGCTGACCACGCCGCCCGCGCCCGCCATTGCGCTGAAGAATATCTCTGCCGCGTCATCATCGACCCCGATGTCACGCGCATCATCAAGAAGCTCAAAGCCGACTTCAACCTCCGCAACTTCATCGAGACCGGCACCTACGACGGCGAAACCTCCGTCTCCATGAGCCTGCTCTTCGACCGCGTCTTCACCTGCGACGTGAAAGACTGGGCGCGCCGCCTGGAATTTTATTGTGCCGAGAACATCACCTACGAAGTCAAAAGCTCGCCCGACTTCCTCCGCGCCCACCTGCCCGAACTCAAGCAAGGCTCATTCTTCTTTCTCGACGCGCACTGGGGACCGCACTGGCCGCTGCACGAGGAATTGAAGATTGTTTTCGAGAACTGCGCGAACCCCTGCATCGCCATTGACGACTTCGACGCCGGCCACGGCCTCTACTACGACGCCTACGGCGCGCAGAAGCTCGACCTCGATTACATCGCCGATCACGTTCCGGCGGACTGCAAGTTCTGCCTCAACCCCAGCAGCAACCGCAACCGCGGCCTCATCTTCATCTTCCCGCCCTCCGCGCCCTACGGCTGCCGGTTCGGCGACCGCGCCAACTACGACGAAGCCAAGCACGGCCTCTGGGGCAAACTCCCCGCCTGACGCGAAAGCCCGTTCTCATGCCCACGCCAAACGACCCCGCCGGCCACGTCGTTTTCGCGACGCCTTGGTTTCAGGTCGTTTCCCAAAAGCACGCCGCCAGCGCCGAGCCTTTCTACGCCATCCAGTCCGGCGACTTCGTCGTCATCATCGCCGTGGATGCGCACGGGCGGCTGCTGCTCGTGCGGCAATTCCGTCCGGTCGTGGGCCGGTTCACGCTGGAACTGCCCGCCGGCCACGTCGAACCCGGCGAAACGCCGGAAGCAGCCGCGCGCAAGGAACTGTGCGAGGAAACCGGTTACGAAGCCGGCCCGCTGGAGCTGCTGGCCCAACTTTCCCCATCCTCCGCGCGGTTCACAAACCAGATGTGGATTTACTTCGCCGCGAACGCCCGCCCCGCCGTCGCGCCCGCGCACCCGCGCGAAACCGGCGTGGACTGCGTCCTGCACGAAGGCGATGTCCGTGCTCTGCTGAAAAATCCGGAACTCTTCACCTCCGGCACCTGGGCCGCTCTGCTCGCGGCGGTAGCGCAGGACAAACTCAAGCTCTGAAGCCGCTCCGCCGGAAAATCTCTTGGACAGTCCCCGCTACTTCTGATAGGTGTTTCCGGCTATTTTACCGCACAAAACATAAGAATCATGGCCGAAACATTGTCCGTAACGAAAACGAAGCTCGAGGGCGTCCTGCTCATCAAGCCGCCGACCGTATTTGAAGATTTTCGCGGCACTTACGTGGAAACCTACAACAAGGAACTCTACAACAAGGCTGGCATCACCGTGGACCTCATCCAGGACGACATCTCCACTTCCACGCGCGGCGTGTTGCGCGGCATCCACGGCGACAGCGAGACGTGGAAGCTCGTCTCCTGTCTCCACGGCAAGTTCTATCTCATCGTCCTGAACCACGACAAGGATTCCCAGCAGTTCGGCCAGTGGGAGTCGTTCACGCTCTCGGACACGAACCGCCTGCAGGTGCTCATCCCGCCGAAGTTCGGCAACGGCCATGTCGTGTTGAGCGAGACGGCCATCTTCCATTACAAGCAGAACACCTATTACAACCGCGCCGGGCAGTTCACCGTGGTGTGGAACGATCCCAAATTCAAGATGTGGTGGCCCATCAAGAACCCCATCATCTCCCAACGCGACGAAGGTCTTTGATTTCAACCTCCAGCTTTAATTCATCATGCGCGCATTAATCACAGGCATCACCGGTTTCGTCGGCAGCCATCTCGCCGAATACATCCTCGCTAATCATCCCGACTGCGAGGTCTATGGCATCAAACGCTGGCGCAGCCCCAAGGACAACGTCCGTGCGCTGCTCAACAACCCCAAGGTCAAATTCTACGACTGCGACCTGCGCGACCTCGGCTCGCTCATCCGCGTGTTCGGCGAAGTGAAGCCCGACGTGATTTTCCATCTCGCGGCGCAATCGTTCGTCACCACCAGTTTCATGGCGCCCGTGGACACACTCGAATGCAACGTCATCGGCACCACGAACCTGCTCGAAGCCATCCGCATCCTGAAGCTCGACCCCGTCGTCCACATCTGCAGCTCGTCGGAAGTCTATGGCCAGGTCACCAAAGCCGACCTGCCCATCCGCGAAACCTGCCCGCTGCGCCCTGTCAGCCCCTACGCCGTCAGCAAAGTCGGCGAAGACATGCTCGGCTTCATGTATTGGGAGGCCTACAAGATCAAGACCATCCGCACGCGCATGTTCACCCACAGCGGCCCGCGCCGCGGTGAAGTGTTTGTGGATTCGTTCTTCTCGCAACAGGTCGCGCGCATCGAACTCGGTTTGCAAGAACCCGTCATCCGCGTCGGCAATCTCGACAGCGTCCGCACCTTCGCAGACGTGCGCGACACCGTGCGCGCCTACTGGCTGCTCGCGCAGAAGTGCAAGCCCGGCGAGGTCTATAACATCGGCGGCGACATCACCATGACCATCCGCGAGATGCTCGACCTGCTGCTGACGATGACGAATTACAAGGGCAAGATCGAAGTGCGCGTGGACCCCGCGCTCCTCCGCCCGGCGGACGTGACGCTGCAGATTCCGTGCGCCGACAAGTTCAAGAACGAAACCGGCTGGAAGGCGGAAATTCCCTACAAGCAGTGCCTGCAGGACATGTTGGATTACTGGAGAACCGAACTTGCCCGCGACCTGCCTGCAAAACGTTGACGTCGTCATCCTGGCGGGCGGATTCGGCACGCGGCTGCGTTCCGTTTTCTCCGACCGGCCCAAGGTGCTCGTGCCCATCAACGGCGTGCCGTTCCTGAAATGTTATCTGGAATGGCTGCGCGGCTTCGGCGCGCGCCGGGTGGTTTTGTCGCTCGGCTACATGGCGGACATGGTGCAGGACTTTGTGAAATCGGAGAACTGGAACGGCATGGAAATCACGGCCAACATCGAAACGACGCCGCTCGGCACGGGCGGCGCGGTGCGCGCCTGCCTGCCGCTCGTGACCTCGCCCGACGCCTTCGTCACCAACGGCGATTCCGTCACCCGCCTCGACCTCGCGCGCTTCGTGGAATTTCACCGCGCCAAGGCCGCGCGCCTCTCGATGGTGCTCACACATCAGCCGCAGGTCAGCAGCAGCGGCCTCGTCACCACCGACGCCAACGACGCTGTCACCGCATTCACGGAAAAGCCACAGGGCGCGACCGCCGGCGGCTACATCAACGCCGGGCTTTACCTCGTGAAGCGCGAGGCGATTGAGGAAATCCCCGCCGACCGGCCCGTGAGCATCGAGAAGGATGTTTTCCCGAAATTTTGCGGACGCGGATTCTATGCCCTGAAGGGTGAGTTCCCGTTCATTGACATCGGCACGCCGGAATCGTATCAGCGCGCCGGAGAATTTTTCAAACAGGAAGCAGCATGATCATCAGCCGCACACCCTATCGCGTTTCATTCTTTGGCGGCGGGACGGATTACCCGACGTGGTATCTCAAGGAAGGCGGCGCGGTGCTGTCCACGTCCATCGACAAATTCTGCTACATCAGCGCGCGCAAGCTGCCGCCGTTCTTCGGCGAGAAGCACCGCATCGTCTGGTCGCACATCGAGACCGTTTCCTCCATCAACGAAATCCTGCACCCCGCCGTGCGCGCCGGTCTGAATTTTCTCGGCTTCACCAACACGGAAGGCTTGGAAATTCATCACCAAGGCGACCTGCCCGCGCGCAGCGGCATCGGCTCAAGCTCCACGTTCGCCGTCGGCCTCATCCGCGCGCTGACCGAATTGCGCGGCCAGAGCCTGAGCAAAAAAGAAATCGCGCTCAAGGCACTGGAGCTGGAGCAGCAGGTGCTCAAGGAAAACGTCGGCTCGCAGGATCAGATTGCCGCCACCTACGGCGGGCTGAACATCATCAAGTTCAACACCGACGGCTCGTTCGCCGTCGAGCCCATCGCGGTGAAGCGCGAGCGCGCCCTCGAACTGGAGAAAAATCTTTGCATGCTCTACACCGGCAGCAGCCGCCTCGGCGGCGAAGTCGCGGCCAAAGTCATCGCTGGCCTGCGCGACGCCAGATGCGCCGGCTCGTGGACGAGGCTTACGGCGTTTTGACCGGCGGCGGCAGCCTCACGAAGTTCGGCGAGATGCTGCACCTCACTTGGACGCTCAAGCGCGGCCTGGCTGAAGGCGTGAGCAATTCCGAAGTGGACGAGATCTACAAGACCGCCCGCGAAAACGGTGCGCTCGGTGGCAAGCTGCTGGGCGCCGGCTCGAAGGGCTTCATGCTGTTCTATTGCCCTCCGGAACAGCAGGCGGCCATGAAAAAAGCTTTAAACCGCTTCGTGTGGGTGCCGTTCCAATTCGAGTGGGACGGCAGCACGACGATTTACCAGGACCGCGACGACGTGGTCGCGCCCATCCCCGGCTGATATGGAACTCGGACTCAAAAACAAAATTGCGCTGGTGACCGGCGGCAGCTACGGCATCGGCCGCGCCATCGCGCTCGCGCTCGCCGACGAGGGCTGC
>JAPLTZ010000374.1:13598-14138 GCA_026397895.1 Verrucomicrobiota bacterium
CATCTGCGCGCGCGACAAAAAACGCCTCGCCGCCGCCGCGAAGGAAATCCGAAAGCTCGGCGTGGATTGCCTCGCCATTTCCGCTGATGCGACGAAGGCGGCGGACGTCAGCCGGGTCGTCAAGACCGTGGCCAAGGCGTGGGGCGGCATTGAAATTCTGGTCAACAACGTCGGCGGCGGCGGCGGGCGGGAAACCTTGCCTGTCGAGGAAGTCCCGGAGGCGCAGTGGCTGGCGCATTACGAGCGCAACGCACTCGCCGCCGTGCGCTTCACCCGGCTCGCCATCCCGCACATGCGGCGGGCGAAATGGGGCCGCGTCGTCGCCATCGCCTCCACGCAGGGCAAGGAGGGCGGCGGTCGCCCGTGGTATACGATGGCGAAGAGCGCGGAGATCAGTCTGATGAAGACGCTCGCCTTGAATTTTGACCTTGCTCGCGCCGGAATCACATTTAACAGCATTGCGCCGGGGCGGATTTTGTTTCCCGGCAACGGCTGGGATGAATTCCGTCAGGAAGCGCCGGAGCGGTTTGAGCAGACGCA
>JAPLTZ010000199.1 GCA_026397895.1 Verrucomicrobiota bacterium
CCCCCAGCGTGAATCCAGCACGCGCACGCCTCGGCAAAGCTCGGCTTACATTCCCAGACCGCGCGGGCCACGGGCAACTTGGGCATCGCGTGCTCGACTTGGACGACTTCGACTTCGTTCACCAGCAGCCGGAAGCGGTTGCCGAAATCCATCAACGCCGCGTTCAGCGCCGGGCCGGAAGGCGTGTTGAACACAAGCCGCGCCGGGTCGGCCTTGCCGCCGATGCCGAGCGGATGCACTTGCAGCGACGCCTTGCCGTCCGCGATGGTCGGGCAGATTTCCAGCATGTGCGAGCCGAGGACGAGTTCGCGGCCCGGTTCGAGGTGATAGGTGTAATCCTCCATGAACGACGTGCCGCCTTCGAGGCCGCTCGCCATGACTTTCATCGCGCGGACGAGCGCGGCGGTCTTCCAATCGCCTTCACCGGCGAAGCCGTAGTTGTCGGCCATCAACCGCTGCGGCGCGAGGCCCGGCAGTTGGACGAGGCCGTGCAAATCTTCAAACGTCGTCGTGAAACCCTTGAAGCCGCCTGCGGTCAAAAACGCGCGCAGGCCAAGTTCGATGCGCGCGGCTTCGCGGACGGATTTGTGACGCTTGCCGCCCTTGCGGAGGTCGGCGGACATTTCATAAGCCGCCTCGTAGCTTTTGCAGAGCGCGTCAACTTCCTTGTCCGTGGCGGCGTTGACGGCTTTCACGAGGTCGCCGACGCCGTGGGTGTTGACGGCGAAGCCGAATTTGATCTGCGCGGAAACCTTGTCGCCTTCGGTGACCGCCACTTCGCGCATGTTGTCGCCGAAGCGCACGAACTTCGCGGTCTGCCAGTCGGCCCACGCCGCCGCCGCGCGCGTCCATGCGCCGAGTTTTTCCTGCACGGATTTCTCCTGCCAGAAGCCGACGACAACTTTGCGGTTGAGCCGCAGCCGGCTCATGATGAAACCATGCTCGCGGTCGCCGTGCGCGGCCTGGTTCATGTTCATGAAATCCATGTCAATCGTGCCCCACGGAATGTCGCGGTTGTATTGTGTGTGCAGGTGGCAGAGCGGCTTGCGAAGCTGCTTGAGGCCGTTGATCCACATCTTCGACGGCGAGAACGTGTGACACCAGGTGATGAGGCCGATGCAGTTCTTCGCGTTGTTCGCCGCCTGGCAGAGTCCGGTGATTGCGTCCGGCGAAATCAGCACGGGCTTGAAAACGACCTTCACAGGAATCGCCGGAGCGACGTTGAGCGCCTTGGCGATTTCTTGCGAGTGTTGCGCGACGGCCTTGAGGGTTTCCGGGCCGTAAAGATGCTGGCTGCCGGTCACGAACCAGACTTCGTATTGCTTGAGGTTGATTTTCATGGTCAATGATTCCCTCGCCCTATTCGGCGGACAACCGCAGCACGGTTAACGAGTTTCCGGGAAATGTCCGCTTCAGGCTGTTGCCGCTGAAACTCACGCTCTCCGTCTTGGGCGAAACTTTGGTCGGGTGCTCCAGCGAGTTTTCGTCCGCGCCGTTTTCGGAGGTCAGCACGGTGGCCGTGCCTTTGCCGGAAAGTTTCTTTGCGCCAGCCAGGTTCAACTCGGTTTCCAGCGGTTTGGCGTTGGCGTTGACGACCTTCACGATGAAGTCGCCGGATTTTTCGTCCGTGGCGGCGACGGCGTAGAGGCTGGTGATTTTCCCACCGGGTTCGTAATTCACGTCGTGCAAGAGCTGGCCGTCGAGCCAGCACTTCACGTTTTTTCCGCTCACCGTGACCTTGAGGTCATACCAGCGGCCGGTCTCGCTATGCGCGGGCCGGGGGTCGAGCGTGCCGCCCGCCTCGATGCCGCTCTGGGTGTCACGCCAGCCGCCCAGATTCCACCAACTGCGGTCTTCGTTGCCGTTGATGCGGAACAAAATCAGGAAGCCTTCCGCCCCGGAAATTTTCCGCGCCCGGAGCGTGAGCGTGTAGTCCGTCCACTCGCGCTGGCCGGCGAGCGCGCGGATGAATTCCTTCTCCGCCGTCTGCCGCAGCGCGCCGTCCTGCGCCTTCCAGTCCGCGCCTTTGCCGAGCAGTTTCCAGCCC
>JAPLTZ010000197.1 GCA_026397895.1 Verrucomicrobiota bacterium
CACCAGCGGCCCGACCATCGAAAAGGCTGCTGACCTCGCCGGTTTGCTAACCAATCTGGAAGAGGGCGACGTGTTGTTCATTGACGAAATCCATCGCCTGCAAAAGACCATCGAGGAATATCTCTATCCCGCGATGGAGGATTTCAAACTGGACATCATCATTGACCAGGGGCCGAACGCCCGCAGCGTGCGGCTGAACCTGCCGCGCTTCACGCTCATCGGCGCGACCACGCGCAGCGGGCTGCTCTCCGCGCCGTTGCTGACGCGCTTCGGGATGCGCGAGCGGCTGGATTATTACAACGGCGAAGACTTGCAGAAAATCGTCGTCCGTTCGGCGCGGCTGCTCAATGTGGAGATCGAACCTGCCGGCGCGCATGAGATCGCCCGGCGCAGCCGCGGCACGCCGCGCATCGTGAACAACCTGCTGCGCCGCGTCCGCGACTACGCGGAAGTCCGGCACGATGGCCGCATCACCAAAGAAGTTGCCGACCGCGCGTTGGCGATGCTGGAGATTGACCAGAACGGCCTTGACGAGATGGACAAGCGCATCCTCGAAGCCATCATCGTGAAATTCGGCGGCGGCCCGGTGGGCGTGAACTCCCTCGCCGTCGCCGTGGGCGAAGAGCCGGACACCATCGAGGAAGTCTATGAGCCGTATCTCATCATGGAAGGCTACCTGAACCGCACGTCGCAAGGCCGCGTGGCGACGGAGTTGAGCTACCAGAAACTCGGGCTCAAACCGGCGGCGGGGAATCAGGTGAAACTTTTCTGACCCGCTTTTCTGACCCGCGTTCGAGTGGTGGTTGCTGGCGCACTCAGTTGAACCCGCCGCCAGTCAGCGGCGACGCCAGCAAACCGGTTTTCGGGTTAAAGCCGCCGGGACGCGCCTGAAATTCCGCGCCGCCCAGGTTCAATGCACCGCTTCGAGCAGCAGTTTCCCGCCCGCGAAAACCAGCACGCCCGCCAGCACGCGGCTGAAGGTGGCGCTGCTCCACCGGCGCGCGCCGTAATGTGTGCCGAGCAACGCGCCGCCGACCGCCGGCAGCGTGAGCCACAGCAGCGGACCGGCGTGCGTGATTTTTTCCCAGCCCGCGCCGGCGAGCCCGGCGATGGAGTTCAGCACGATGAAGCCCGCCGCGATGCCGCCGGTGGTTCGAGGCTTCACCCAGCGGAACAGATACAGCACCGGGCTTAAAAAGACGCCGCCGCCGATGCCGGTCAGCCCGGCCAGGAAACCCAGCACCGCGCCGATGAGCAGCGCCAGCGGCCAGAAAAATTTCCGCACCGCCGCGTCATCCGTCTGCCAGCGGGCGCGCAGCAGCAAGGTCAGCCCGGCCACCGTCAGCACCGTGCCGAGCACGAGCTTGTAGGTTTGCGGACTGATCTTGATGCCGCTGCCGAGCCACGCGCAGGGCACGGAGGCGACGGCGAACAGCAGCAATATTTTCCAATCGAAATGTCCGGCCTTCCCGAACCGCCACCAGGCGATGCCCGCGACGAGGACGTTGGCGGTGAGCACGGCGACCTTGGCCGGGACGGGCGCGATGCCCAGCACTGCCAGCGCGGCGAGATAGCCGGTCGCGCCGCCGTGGCCGACGGAGGAATAGAAAAACGCCACCGCAAAGACCGCCGCAAGCAGCAGCGTCCAGCCGGATGTGGTCAGGTCAGGCATGGTCATTCTCCGGGATAAGCCGCCAAGGCCGGGAGCGAGCCGGGTTCGCGAAAATTGCGGGCGCTCAACTCGGCCGGTTTCAGGGCCTGAACATGGGTGTCGTAAAAAAGTCCGTTCATGCGACCGGCGTGGCGCGGCGGATAATGCGTCTCGCTCGCCGTGCCGGTGAAGGGAAGATACGGCGGGCGCGGCGTGGTGCCGATGCGCGAATCGGAACAGCCCGGCGTCCGGCGATGATCCCATGCCACCAGCCGCATGCTGGTCTGCGTCACAATGCCGTCGCGCTGGCCGTTCGCGCTGCCGGTGCTGTAATTCATCGCGTAGCCGCACTGCCACTGCTGTTCCACCGGGCACTTGAAGCTCGTCACGTTGTTGGTCTTGCCGAGGAACGGCGAGAGCAGTCCGTCGCGGTAACCCGCGCCGGGCGTGCCGTCCGGCACCTGGTAGGGATC
>JAPLTZ010000227.1 GCA_026397895.1 Verrucomicrobiota bacterium
AACCGAAACTCGGAACTTCGTGGGACGATGTGGCGATTGTCCGCGCAACCATTGTTGATGCGGCTGGCATTCCCGTGCCGAACACGGACGACTTGATTTCATTCAGCGTCACCGGGCCGGGCGTCATCGCCGCCGTGGACAACGGCGACAATGACAGCCACGAACCGTTTCAAGTAACGGCGCGGCGGGCGTATTACGGCGCGTGTGCGGCGTTTGTAAAATTTTCCTCTCAAGTGGTGTATCATCACCATCAGCGCACCATCAGCGTCACTGCCACTGCTGCCGGATTGAAAAGCGGTTCAATAAATCTGCTTTCAGCCGAATAGTGACCATGAAACAAAACCTCATTTACCCAACTTTGCTGGGGATGTTTTTCTCTGGCGGATCATTTGCGTCCGCGCCGGACACGACCATCTGGCTGGACCAGCCGGCGGCGAAGTTCACCGAGTCCACGCCCGTCGGCAACGGACGGCTCGGCGCGATGGACTTCGGCGGCGTGGATCAGCAGCGCGTGGTGCTCAACGAAGGTTCGCTCTGGTCCGGCTCGGTGCAGAACGCCGACCGCACGAACGCGGCCAAGGCTTTGCCGGAAATCCGCCGCCTGCTGCTCGCGGGCAAAAATCTGGAGGCCGAGTCGCTCGTGAACAAAAACTTCACCTGCGCCGGACTTGGTTCGGCGCGTGGGCGGGGCAAGGACGCGCCTTACGGCTCGTATCAGGTGCTGGGCGATTTGCGGCTGACACATCAATTTGCAGACACGAACCAAGCTGCTGGCTACCGCCGTGATCTGGATTTGACCACGGCCACGGCGCGCACGGAGTTTTCGCGCGGCGGGGTGAAGTTCACCCGCGAACTCTTCGCCAGCAAGCCGGATGAAGTGATCGTGCTCAAGCTCTCTGCCGATAAGCCCGGCCATATCTCGTTCACCGCCGCGCTTGACCGGCCAGAGCGGTTCAAGACGGAAGCGGTCGGCAACTCCGAACTGCTCATGTCCGGCGCGCTGGCGAACGGCGTGGAGGGCGACGGCATGAAATACGCCGCCCGGCTGCGCGTGCTGAATCGCGGTGGTAAAATCTCAGCGACAAACGGCGTGGTCAGCGTCAGCGGCGCGGACGAAGTGTTGCTGCTCGTCACGGCGGCGACGGATTATCGCGGGTTCGCCGGGCGCAATTCGCTGGATGCATTTGCGGCGGCGAACGCGGACATGCAGCGCGCGGTGAAGAAAAGTTTTGCCGCACTCAAGTCGGCGCACATCGCGGACTACCTGCATTTCTACGACCGCGTGAAGCTGGATTTGGTTTCGACGAATGCTGCCGCAGCGAATCTGCCGACGCCCGCCCGCATTGTCGCGGCGGTGACCAATGACGACCCGGCGCTGGCGGCGCTCTACTTCAACTTTGGCCGTTACCTGCTCATTTCGTCGTCGCGGCCCGGCGGGTTGCCGGCGAATTTGCAGGGCATCTGGGCCGAGGGCGTGCAGACGCCGTGGAACGGCGACTGGCATCTCAACGTGAACATCCAGATGAATTACTGGCCGGCGGAGGTCTGCAATCTGTCCGAGCTGCATCAGCCGATGTTTGACTTCATCGGCTCGCTTGTCGAACCGGGCGCGAAGACGGCGAAGGCTTACTACAGCGCGCGCGGCTGGGTGGCGCATGTACTGGCGAATCCGTGGGGCTTCACCGCGCCGGGTGAGTCGGCATCGTGGGGCGCGACGGCGAGCGACTCGGCGTGGCTGTGCCAGCACCTCTGGGATCACTGGCTGTTCACCGGCGACAAAAAGTTTTTGCAACGCGCGTATCCGATTCTGAAAGGCTCGGCGGAATTTTTCTCCGACATGCTCATCGAAACGCCGACAAACCGCTGGCTCGTGACCGCGCCGGCCAATTCGCCGGAGAACGCTTTCCTCACTGCCGAAGGAAAGTCCGCGCATATCTGCCTCGGTCCGACGATGGACAATCAGTTGTTGCGCTATCTCTTCGGCGCGGTCATCGAGGCGTCGGAGATTTTGGGTATGGATAAAAGTTTAGCCGCCGAGTTGAAAGCGAAGCGCGACCGGCTGCCGCCCACGCGCATCGGCAACGACGGGCGGGTGATGGAATGGCTTGAGGAATACAAGGAGCAAGAACCGCAGCACCGTCACGTCTCGCACTTGTGGGGGTTGTATCCGGGCAATGAAATTTCGCCCGCCGCCACGCCGGAACTGGCGCAGGCGGCGCGCAAGTCGCTCGATGTGCGCGGCGACCAAAGCACCGGCTGGGCGACGGCGTATCGGTTCGCGCTCTGGGCGCGCTTGGGCGATGGCGACCGGGCGCACAAGCTTTTGCGCAGTCTGTTGCGTCCGGCCAGCGGACAGAAAGAGGATTACATGGGCGCGGGCGGCGGCACTTACCCGAATCTGTTCGACGCGCACCCGCCGTTTCAGATTGACGGCAACTTCGGCGGCACGGCGGCCATCGCGGAGATGCTGCTGCAATCACAAATCACAAAAACTGAAAGTGGAAAGCTGAAAGCTGAAATCGAATTGCTGCCGGCGTTGCCGGCGGCGTGGCCGGGCGGGAGCGTGACGGGGTTGCGCGCGCGCGGCGGTTTTGAGGTAGACCAGGTTTGGCGTGACTCAAAGCTTGTGGGTGCGACCATCCGCAGTGAGCGAGGCGGCACTGCTCGGGTGCGTTACGGCGGCAAAGTTGTGACGGCGAAGCTCAACGCGGGCAAACCGATAACCCTGACGGCGACAGCGTTTCACTGATGAAAACCAAACTGCACTTGCTGGCCGCATTGTTTGTGGCGACTTGTTTCAATCCGGGTGGCAACGTGGCGGGATTGCCGGCGGATGCGCCCGTGACGGTGTCGGAAGATGCCAGCACATTCGGGCTGGCGAATGGTTTCCTCGTGGCCCGCATTGACAAGAAAACCGGCACGCTCGCTTCGTTGAAATTTCAGGGCGTGGAAATGCTCGCGCTGGGCCACGGCGGTGGGGAAGGGGGGTATTGGTCATCAGTCGGGCGCGGTAAAATTGGTAGCCGGCGCAGCGCGGTGGTGCGGATTCATCCCGCCACGAACGGCGGTGCGCGCGCGGAAATTTCCTGCCGCTTGTTTAACAATCCCAAATCCCCCGATGGCGGAGTGGATGTGGAATATCGTTACGCGCTCGGGCGCGGCGAGCAGGGGCTTTATGTCACTGCAGTGCTGGAACACAAGCCGGGTTATCCGTCTTTCGGTGTGGGCGAGGCGCGGTATTGCCTGAAGTTGAACCCGGCGGTTTTTGATTACATGACCATTGATGCGAATCGCCGCCGCGTGATGCCGAGCGGTTACGATTGGGATCACGGCGCGCCGTTGAACTTGAAGGAGGCGCGGCGAATGACGACGGGAATCCACAAGGGCGAGGTGGAACACAAATACGATTACTCTGCCGTGCTCGCGGAGACGCCGGCGTATGGCTGGTCGAGCACGAAGAAGAACGTGGGGCTTTGGCTGGTGAATCCGAGCATGGAATATCTCGGCGGCGGGCCGACGAAGGCGGAGTTGACCGGCCATCTCGATGTGAATCCCGGCGGCTTGCCGACGCTGTTAAACATGTGGGTGGGCAGTCATTACGGCGGCACGACGCTCTACGCCGCGCCGGACGAGGCGTGGACGAAAGTGGTGGGGCCGTTTCTGATTTATTGCAACTCCGCGCCGACGCAGGAGGCGATGTGGCAGGATGCGCTCGCGCAGGCGGTGAAGGAAACGGCGGCATGGCCTTATGCGTGGGCAGCGGATAAAAATTTTCCGGCGGCAGCGCAGCGCGGCATGGTGAGCGGGCGGTTGGTATTGCGCGATCCGCTCGCGCCGGACGCGAAGATGAGCAACGTCTGGGTGGGTGTGACTGCGCCGGATTATGTCGCCCGAAGTTCGAGCCGTTACGGCACGCCGCCGGTGGTGGACTGGCAGCGCGACGCGAAGTTTTACCAGTTCTGGACGCGCGCGGACGGGCAGGGGACGTTTACCATTCCCAACGTCCGCGCCGGAAGCAACACGCTGCACGCCATCGCGGATGGCGTGCTGGGCGAGTTCACGCTCACGAACGTCGTTGTCACGGCCGGGCAGCCGCTCGAGTTGGGTGAGCTGGTGTGGACGCCGGTGCGCTTTGGTCGCATGGTGTGGGAGATTGGCGTGCCGGATCGCACGGCGCGGGAGTTTCGTCATGGGGATGATTACTGGCACTGGGGGCTTTACTTTGATTACCCGAAGGAATTTCCCAAGGACGTGAATTTTGTCATCGGCCAAAGTGATTGGCGGCGGGATTGGAATTATGTGCAGCCGCCGCGCATCGAGAGCCGCAATGTGGCGGTGTTGAGCGAGGATGAGGAGCAGCACGAGGACGCGGCGGCGGCGCTGGCGCGGACGCGGAGCGGAAAAATTCGCAGCACGACATGGACGATCCGTTTTCAAATGCCGGGCGAGTCACGCGGGCGGGCGACGTTGCGACTGGCGTTTTGCGGCACGCATCAGGGGTGCAATGTGGAGGTGTTCGTCAACGGCAAGTCGGTGGGCGAGACCGGCACATTGCCCTCCACCAGCGCGATGCAGCGTGACGGCATCCGTGCTTACTGGGTTGAAAAGGACATCGCCTTTGACGGAAAGATGCTCAAGCCGGGAGCAAACTCCATTCAATTGCTGTCGCATGCCGAGGGTTGGTCGCAGGGCGTGATGTATGATTATTTGCGCTTG
>JAPLTZ010000264.1 GCA_026397895.1 Verrucomicrobiota bacterium
AACGGCGGCCAACTGCATGGCGCGGTTCGTGGCGGGCGCGTTCAGCAGCGGCAGCAGATACCAGCGCAATTCCGTGGCGCGGAGGCGCAGCTCGCGCTGGTCGGGCTTGAGCGATTCGTATTCGCGCAGCTTGGCGAGAATGCGGCGCTGGGTTTCCGGCGAACGGTCGGCCAGGAACTGCTTTTGCTCCGCTGGCGACTGCGCGAGAAGTTTGCGAAAAATATCCACGGGCGACTGCGCGCCCGGCATGGGCGGCGGGACGGGCGGAAGTTTGGGGGCCGGCTGCGCGCAAAGTTGTCCGGCGGCGAAACCCGCCAGCAGCCAGAGCCAGCTTCGACGCGGGAAAATCATTGGAGCAGCGCGAGCAGTTCGCGGTCGGCGGGCGGCGTCTGGCTCAGGCGGCGGATGGCCTCGAAATCTTTCAGCATGTCCGGGCTGGGCAGCGACGCGACGGCGAGGCGCGGCAGCCAGTGGAGGCGCAGCCAAGTGAAACTTCCGCGCGCGGGGCGGGCGGCAGTTTCGCGCCCGACCTGTTGCAGGACGCGGGCGGTGAAGTTGGAGGCGACGGGTTTGTCCGGCAACGCGCGGAGGAGCGCGTCGAGGCGGGCGTCCAGTTGATGGTCCGGCTTGTTATTCATAGCGTCCTCCTGTTCAACACCGGGGTCGCGGCAAAGTTGCTGCGAAATTCCCCCGGCACGGACGGCCGGAAAACCGGCTATTTCCCCAGGCCGGCGCGCAGAATATCCAGCGTGCCGCCCGAGGTGGCGGTGGACATCAGGTAGAGGCCGGCCCAGCCTTCGCGGACGATGTGGCGAATCTGCTCGGCGGCGATTTCCTGGCCGACCTTGGCCTGATCCGCCGGGCTGGCGGTGGCGGAAAAGCGCTGCAAAACCGCATCCGGGATCACCACGCCGGGGACTTTCGCCATGCGCTGCGCGTGCTCGAAACCGGTGAGCACCATCACGCCGATGAGGAACGGCACTTTGCCGCGGAATTTCTCCAACACGGCGAGCGGTTCGTGGGAGAACGCCGGTTGCGTCATGATGTAATCCACGCCGTTGTCGATTTTCTGCCGCAACCGCACCAGCTCGCGCCGCATGTCCTGCGCCTCGGGCTCGACGCCCGCGCCGATGGTGAAGCGCGTGCGCGGGTCGGCTTCCTTGCCGAGCGGCACGCCGCCGAAGTCCACGCCGGCGTTCAGGCAGGAATGTGTCAGCCGGATCATCGCGGGCGAATCCACGTCGAACACCGCCGTCGAGCGCGGGTAGGTGGGCGACATCTTGGGCGGGTCGCCGGTGATGAAAAGGACGTTGTGGATGTGGTTCGCGTGGTAGCCGACAAGCCGGCTCTGCACGCCCATCACGTTCAGGTCGCGGCCGGTGAAGTGCGGAATCATCTCCAACAGGTCGCCGCCGACCGCGCCCCAGCCGAGGCGACGGCGGATGAGATGGATGAAATCGCCGGGCGAAATCAGCGGGATGCCGCGCGAACCGTCGGTGAAATCCATCGCGTCCGCGAGCCGGCTGATTGCGAGCTGGGCGATGAAGTCCACCTTGCGCTGAATCACGCCCTCGTCCGTGCCGCGCGGCGGGAGCGCCTCGACGCTGACGACGAATTCGCCGTTCTTGAGCTTGCGGGAGAACTGGCCGTTACGGGCTTTTTCGGCGTCACCGGCGGGCGGCAGACTGGAGTGCACCTGGACGGAAAGCGTTTTCTCGCCGGTTTTCCGGGAGCGCAGATAATTGTGCATCTCCTGGATGTGCGGCGGGTGCATTTCGCAGCAGCCGCCGATGAGGCGCACGCCGCGGTCGGACAAACTGCGCGCCATCTTGCCGGCGAATTCCGGGTTCACGGAAGTCATCAGGCGGTTGCCGATGCGCTGGAAGCCGCCGGCGTTCGGCATCACGACGAGTTGCAATGCGCCGGAACGGATGGGCGCGGCGTCCTTGACGGCGTCCAAGAAAGCGTCGGCGTCCCACGGCGCGCAGCAGTTCACGCCGGCGATGGCCACGCCGAGCGCAGCCATGCGGTTGACGAACGTGACGGGGTCGGGTTCGAGCGGCTGCCCGGCACTGCCGGAGCGGATGGTCATCTCGGCGATGATCGGCGGGGCTTTGGGCAGCGACTTGATGAAGCCGATGAGTAATTCCAGTTGCGGCAACGAATTGAACGTCTCCAGCAGCAGCGCGTCTGCGCCGGCGGCGATGAGCGTTTCCAACTGTTCGCGATAACATTCGGCCACCGCGTCCGCCGTGACGAGCGGCTTGGTCGTCGGGCCGATGGAAGCGAGCACGAAGCACGCGCCGGTCTCGCCGCGCTGCGTTTGAAACTTGGCGATGGCGGCGCGGGCGACTTCCACGCCGGCGCGGTTGATGGCGGCGGTCTTGCCGGCGAGGCCGAACGGCGCCAACTGCTGGCGGTTTGCGCCGAAGGTATTGGTTTTGAGGCACTGCGCGCCGGCGGCGAGGTAGGCGAGGTGGACTTTCTGGATCAGCTCCGGCTGCTCGAGATTGAACGCTTCGTAAACGTGGTTGGCTTCCGAAAGCCGCCCGGTCAGCTCGAACAGATACGATCCCATCGCGCCGTCGGTGAGGAGCGGCTGCGATTTCAGGGCGTTCAGAAAATCCGTCATAGAATGCGGCTGTAGATACAACAGAGCCTCCATGAAGTCAAAGACGGTATGGGACAGCTCGCCGGCAACCGCGCAACGAGTCGCCTCGCGAGGGAAACTTTGGCGGTCGTGAGGGCAAGGTTGCCCGGCAAAACGGCAAACTTGCCCGCGTCGAGGCCAGCCGAGCCTTGCCGCCGGGCAAAGTTTCCCATCGCCCGGCCTGCGGAAGCCTCGCGGGGGGCAAATTAGCCCTCGCGGAGGGGTGTTTTGCCCTCGGCGAGGGCTGCTTTTCCCTCGAAAACGCCAATGTTTCCCGCCAAAAGCACCAAATTGGGCGTTTTGGACGGGATGGGCGGGATTTTACGGGATTCTTGGGGGGATGAAGCCCGAATTATGCCGTTGACGGAAGTCTAGCTTGGTAGGGACGCCGCGCTGCGGCGTCCCCGCCCGAAGCGCGAGCGGAGGGCGGAATAAAGACGCAGGTTTCCGCAATTCGATTCCGTCGCCTGACGCTGCGCTCGGCGACGGGGACAGCGCAGCGCGCTGTCCCTACCCTTGCTTCCGTCAACGACATAATTCCAGAAAATCAACCGTTCCGCCTCATTTGTTGGGCGCGGGTGCGGGTTTGGCGGCGCTGCGACCGGGATAGCGCGTGGCGAGGTCGTCGTGGATGTCGCCGGCGCTGGGCGTGCCGCGCTTGGCGGCTTCGCCGGTGGTGTTGTAGAAGGCGAGGTCGGCCATGATGATTTCGTTGCCGACGACGTTGCAGGTGTCTTCCACCTTGGCGGCGAGCAGGTGGAGTTGCGGCAGGAAACGGATGAGTTGGGCGCGCAGGGTGCGGTCTTTGAGGACTTCGGCGGGTTTGACGTAGCCGGGGATGAATTCCGGGTGGCTGGCCATGTAGGAGGCGCATTTTTCATCGAACCCCACGGATTTCTCGCCGAGCATCACGTTGTCATCGCTGGGTTCGCGGCTGATGAGGAAGGGCAGCAGGACTTCGATGGCGGTGAGGTGGCCGAGAATATCGGTGACACTCTGATCGGCGAGGGTGGCGGAGACTTGATTATCGTTTGGCATGGTGATTAGGGGGTTGAGGTTATGGTTTGACGGTCATCACCTCATATATGGACGCCCAAGCCAAAATCCGACAAACTTTTTGAAACTATTTTTTGCCGTTCGCATATTTCGCGTGGTTCGCGGTGAAATTCTAACCGCGAAATACGCCAACCACGCGAACCGGCGGCAGCACCGTAGGTGCGCCATAGTTGCAGATGATAACCCAAACAAAACCCCGGCTCCGTAGGAGCGACATAGCCCGGATGATGCCGCCCCGACGGGGCTGATGAATGGTTGGGGGCGGGGTTTCTACAAAGATACCGCGCCTACGGCGCTGAAACCGCAACCGACACGGCGAGGACGAACACACCACCCACAACCACAGTTTTAGTTTTTGACCAAGTCATAGTTCCTTTCACAAGTGTTGTTATGCCCGCAATGCCTAAATCCGACAACTTTTTGAATTATTTTTCGGCGGGGGTGGTTTGGCCGCATGTTCATGCCTCAATGCTTCTGACTCCACTCAATTAAAATCGGCCCGACCTCATCGAGTGTGAGTTCTTTGCCACTGACCATCCGGCTATCTGGCCCGTGATAGGAAACGTGTAACTTGTTGGGCGTAACTCCCGAAATCCCTGTGGTGTCATAGCTGATAAAAATTTCCTCGTGCGCTGTGTGGCCGCTCTGGGTGAATGTCCTCGGGCCGGGGTGAGTCTCAAATTCGCGAAGCCATGTGTAACCAGTTGCCGTTTTACGGAATTCGATGTTGCGATAAACGCCGTGATAGCGTGCCGAAGTGTCAAAAACGACGAGTGTCGCATCGTGGCGCGCACCCGGATGAATATCCAAGTAAACCAGTGCATTCGTGGGAATGGGAGTTAAGCCGAGTGCTGCCCTGTCAACCGCTGCCATCGCCTGAAGCATCGGAGCAAGTTTCGGGTCAGAAAGTAAATCCTTCCCCGTCGCGAAACCACAGCCTGATAGAAAGACGGCCACGAGCAACTCGATAAGGAAAAAAGCGCGCCGGGTCTTCATGGTTCTTTTCACAAGTGTTGTTATGCCCGCCCAAACTTAAACTGGACAAACTCTTTCAACTATTTTTGCCACGGAAGTTTTGGTTCAATCGCAAAATCCTGCTGCGCCTTTTCCATGTCTCCAAGCAATTCATAACACTGCCCGCGTAAGCGATGGGCGTCTTCGACACTCGGGTTCAATTGTATTGCCGTCGTGTAGTCTATGATGGCTTTAGAGTTATCGTGCAAATAATCCTGATAAACTCGGCCTCGACAAATCAATGCTCTGGCGATGGATTTGTTTTTGCCTTCAACTTGCAGTGAAAAATCCATGTCACCCTCGATGTAGATTGTCCAATCGGCAATAGCCTGATCGTATTGCCTTAAGTTTGCGCTATAGGTTGCACGATTCCACCGCGCCGAGGAATTATTTGGTTCGAGTTCCAGACAACGCGTGAAATCAGCCACGGCCTTTTCGTCACCGCCTCTTTCCTTTGGCAATTTCATCACATAAAGGTTGCCGCGTTGTAAATAGGCATCGGCCATGTTTGGGTCTAATTCGATGGCTTTGTTGAGATCCTCCAGTTGCGCTTCATACTCGTGATTCATGGAATGCTGATTTGCCCTATTGTAATACTCACGCGCCGACGAAAGTGGCGGTTGTTTGGATATGGTCTTGCCATTGCTTGCTGCTGCCAGTTGAGAACGCAAAACGCCAACTTCACCGCGAAGTTTCAGCAATTCGGAAGAATTCTTGTTCAATCGTTCGTTTTCATCGCGCAGCGCGGCAATTTGCAACGCGGCGGCATCCCGTTCTTTTTGCAACTGCAAGAGTTGTTTGGCCAGCGGAGTTTGCTGTTGCTGGAGCGTTAGGTTTTGCTCGCGCAGTTGCGAAACCTGACGGGCTTCAAACATTCCCGTGCCGACAGCGGCAACGAGCGTTGCGCCGATTAAAGTTTTTTGGATGGTTGTCATAGCAATGGTTTTGATGGTTCCGTTCACCAGCGCCGTCACCGAGGCCGCGACAACCGCCCCTTTCGCCGCCGCCGCCGTGACCGTCAGCGCCAAACCCGCCGGCGCGGCTTGCACGGCGTTCTCCGTCACCGCCCCCGCAATCACCGTGGCCGTCAGCGTCACCCCGCGTTTCACGCAGATGGCGCGGAGTTTTTCCAAGGCGCGGCTCACGCGTTTCTGCGCGGCGTCCTCGCTGATGCGCAGGGCGGCGGCGATTTCCTGCAAGGGTTTGTTCTCAAAATATCGCAGCACGAGCGCGGCGCGTTCGCGTTCGCCGAGCGCGGCCATGGCTTCATCGAGCAGCGGGGCGAGGTGTTGCCAGACGGCGGGGGCGTCGTCGGCTTGCAGGGTGGATTGCATACAGGCCTCCTGTTCGTGGCGTTGGCGGCGGCGTTGGAGCTTCAAGGCATCCGCCGCCGCGTAGCGGGCGGTGCGGTAGAGCCAGGCGGGCAGGATGGTATCCGCCCCCAAACCCGCCGCCTTGCGGGCCAGGATGATGAACACGGCCTGCGTGATTTCCTCGGCCAGATGTTCGTCCGCCACCTGCCGCCGCGCGGCGGAATGGACAAGGCTGATGTGCCGTTCTACCAGCGCGGCAAAGGCCGCTTCGGAGCGGTGGACGGCGAACTCGCGCAGCAGGGTCTGGTCATCGCGTGTCATCACCTATACATGGACGCCCGGACGAAAATCCGACAGTTTATTTTTGCAAAGCCAGATATTTCCGCCCCGATGCGTCAGCCATCGGGATGATGCTGCTCAAAACCCGGCGTCAGAACAGCCCCACGATTTCGCCGTCGGCGTTGATGTCAATCACCTCGGCGGACGGCACCTTCGGCAGGCCGGGCATTGTCATGATGTCGCCGGCCAGCACGACGATGAAGCCCGCGCCGGCGCTCAACTTCACGTCGCGGATGGGCAAGTCGAAGTTCTTCGGCCGGCCCAGCAACGCCGGGTCGGACGAGAGCGAGTATTGCGTCTTGGCCATGCACACCGGCAGATGCGCGTAGCCCGCCGCCTCGAAGTCCTTGAACTTCTGCCGGATTTTCACGTCGGCCATGATGTTGTCCGCGCCGTAGATGTTCTGGGCGATGGCGCGCACCTTGTTCCAGAGGCTCATCTCGTCGGTGTAGAGGAACTGGAAATCATTGCCGCGCGGATGGTCCGCCAGCGCGACGACGGCGCGGGCCAAATCCTCCGCCCCGGCCCCACCGCGCGCCCAGTGGTCGGCCTTGATGGCGGGCACGCCGAGGGTTTTGCAGTGGTTCGTGATGACGGCGACTTCCTCGTCGGTGTCGGCGGTGAAGTGGTTGATCGCAACGACGACCGGGAGGTTATACATGCGGATGTTTTCCAGATGCTTCTCCAGATTCTCCATGCCCTTCTCAACGGCGGCGGGGTTGGGCTTGCCGAGGTCGGCCTTGAGCACGCCGCCGTGCATTTTCAGCGCGCGGACGGTGGCCACGATGACGACGGCGGCAGGCTGGATGCCGGCCTTGCGGCACTTGATGTCGAGGAACTTTTCCGCGCCGAGGTCCGCGCCGAAGCCGGCTTCGGTGACGACGTAATCGGCGAGCCTCATGCCGAGCTTGGTGGCGAGGACGCTGTTGCAGCCGTGGGCGATGTTGGCGAACGGGCCGCCGTGGACGAAGGCGGGCGTGCCTTCGAGGGTTTGCACGAGGTTGGGCTTGAGCGCGTCCTTGAGGAGGACGGTCATCGCGCCGTTGGCCTTGAGGTCGGCGGCGGTGACGGGTTTTTTGTCGCGGGTGTAGGCGACGACGATTTTGCCGAGGCGCTCGCGGAGTTCGGCCAGCGATTCGGACAGACAGAAAACCGCCATGACTTCGGAGGCGACGGTGATGTCGTAGCCGGATTCGCG
>JAPLTZ010000109.1 GCA_026397895.1 Verrucomicrobiota bacterium
CCAGGGCCAGCAACGGGGGCATGTCGAAAAGGATGATGCGCGAGTCGTATTTCGACTTCAGGTCGTTCACCAGAGCGATCATTTTGGGCGATGAAAGCAACTCGGATGAGTGGGTCGTGGAACCCTTTCCGGGCAACACCACCAGACGCTGAAAGCCCGGGTTGACTAATATCTGCCCCAATGGCGTGTCTTCGCTTAGATAATCCAGCAGGCCTTTGTCCACGTCCAAGCCGAAAAACCAGCCCACGTTGGGAT
This sequence comes from Verrucomicrobiota bacterium, assembly GCA_026397895.1. Classification (GTDB taxonomy): domain Bacteria; phylum Verrucomicrobiota; class Verrucomicrobiia; order Limisphaerales; family JAFMIX01; genus JAFMIX01. Next base: position 256 of record JAPLTZ010000109.1, read on the forward strand.
TCCTAAGGTCGGCATCGACGACCAGCACCGTCTGGTGGGTGCGGGACATGATGAATTGCTGGCCGATTTCCAGCGCGTAGATGAAGCCGGAGCAGGCGGCCTCGATGTCGAACGCCGCAGCGCGCAGCGCGCCGAGTTTCTGCTGCACGAGGCACGCGGTGGACGGGAACGGCATGTCCGGCGTGATGGTGGCGACGATGATGAGATCGATCTGCTCGGCGGTGACGCCGGCCATCTGCATGGCGCGCGCGGCGGCCTTGGCGGCCATGTCGGACGTGAATTCATCGGCGGCGGCGATACGGCGCTCCTTGATGCCGGTGCGGGTGGTGATCCATTCGTCGGTCGTCTCGACAATCTTTTCGAGGTCGGCGTTGGTGAGGATTCGCTCCGGCACATACGACCCGACGCCGGTGATGGAACAGGTGTGCCCGACGAAGTCGTGCTGGGCGCGCGGGTTTTTGAAAGCGGTGGCGGTTTTTCTCATGGTCAGGTTCACGAGTTGGCCGGCGCGGGCGCGGCGGCAAGCCGGGCATTGGCGGCGGCGATGTCTTTTTCGACGAGTTTGTTGACGCCGTGGCCGATTTCCTCGGCGGCGACGCGGATGGCGCTGGCGATGGCGCGTTCGCGGGACGAACCGTGCGCCTTGATGACGACGCCATCAAGGCCGAGGAGGACGGCGCCGCCGTAAACTTCGGGGTCGAGGCGCTTCTTGAGCGCCTTGAACGCGCCGCCGGCGAGCGCGCCGCCGACCATGCGCATGGGGTTGGCCTTGATGTTGTTCTTCAGCAGGCGGCCGATGGTTTTGCTCATGCTCTCGACGGTTTTCAAAACGATGTTGCCGACGAAGCCGTCGCAGACGACGACGTCCACGCCGTCGTTGAAGAGGTCGAAGCCTTCGCAGTAGCCGGTGAAATTGAGGTCGAGCTGCGCGCAGAGGCGGGCGGCTTCCTGGGTGACGGGCGTGCCCTTGGATTCCTCCGAGCCGTTGCTCAGAACGCCAACGCGGGGGTTGGCGATGCCAAGGACTTCGCGGGCGTAGACGTTGCCCATGACGGCGAATTGGGCGAGCTGGAGTGGTTCGCAGACGGTGTTGGCGCCGCAGTCGAGCATGACGAAATCCTGCGAGAGCGAGGGGAAACGGCAGGCGATGGCGGGGCGCGCGACGCCTTCGAGGCGGCCGAGTTTCATGGAGCCGGCGACGAGCGCGCCGGTGTTGCCGGGGGAAATGACGGCGTCGGCCTTGTGGTGGCGAACGAGTTCGATGGCGCGGACGAGGGAGGAATCCTTTTTCTTGCGGATGCCTTCGAGCGGCTTGTCGTCCATGGTCAGCACTTCGCTGGCGGGGACGACGGTGACGCGCGGGTCGGTGAGGCGGTGGTGTTTCCGCGCGGCGGCAATGTCGGCTTCGCGGCCGACGAGCAGGATTTCGGTGATGGCCGGGTCGGCGGCGAGGGCCAGTTTGACGCCAGCGAGGGCGACGGCACAGCCGTGGTCGCCGCCCATGACATCCACTGCGATTCGCATAAATGGAAAAGCGCGGAATCCAACCGGACGCCGCGCAAAACCGATATTAAGCGCCAGCCGTGACGCTCAAAACCTGACGACCTTTGTAAAACCCGCAGGCGGGGCAGACCCGATGAGGCACATACGGCGCCGCGCATTGCGGGCAGACGCCCAGTTGCGGCAGTTTCAGCACACTGTTATAAGCCCGGCGCATGCGCTGACGGCTTCTCGATGGTTTTCTCTTGGGAACGCCCATAATCTTAAAGTTTCAATTTGTTCAACTCGGCCCACGGGTCTGAAACCGCCTCGGCTTGTCCACCCTTGGAAGCGATTTTTTTCGCCTTGCCGCCTCCGGTTTTAGGCAATCCGGCACAGTCCGGTTTGCACAACGGACGTTGCGGCAACTCCAGCAGTATGTCTTCCCGGATGACAGGCGTCAAGTCCACGGAGTCGTTGTTTATGGTCACCGCGTCCTCGCCTTCGAGGGGCAGGAGCGCCGCCCAATTCTCCAGATTCAGCTCGAACGGGAACGGTTTCAGGCAGCGGGCGCACTCGCAATCCAGCACCAACCGAAGGCTGCCTTGCGCCAGGATGCCGTCGTCCAGCCGCTCCACCTCCAGTTCATACTCCAACGGCTGCGTCATGCGCATCAACTCGTCGAGGTCGAGCATCTCCAATTCCTCCGCCGACAGCTCGCCTTCGAGGGAAAGCGGGTCGCGTTCGAGGTGTCGAAGGTTGACGAGGAGGGGCATGGCGGCGAATCAATTGCCTTTGGCGAACTTCCGGGCCAGCGCCAGACGCACGTTGTCCGGCACAAACTCGGTCACATCGCCGCCGAGCCGGGCGATTTCCTTGATGATGCGCGAGCTCAGGAACGTGTAGGTGTCCTTCGGCATCATGAAAATGGTCTCGATGTTCTCGTTCAGCTTGCGGTTCATCAGCGCGAGCTGGAATTCAAATTCAAAGTCCGAAACGGCGCGCAACCCGCGCACCACCGCCACCGCCGAACGCTTGGCCGCGAAGTCCACCAGCAGGTTGTCGAACGAATCCGCCTCCACGTGCGGCAGATGTTTAATGGCCGTCCGCACAAGTTCCAGCCGCTCTTCCACGGTGAACAGCGGCTTCTTGGATTCGTTCGTCGCCACCGCCACCACGACCTGGTCGGACAGTTTGGCCGCCCGCTGGATCACGTCCAGATGGCCGTTGGTCAGCGGGTCGAAACTGCCGGGGTAAATCACCGTGCGCATGTCCAGAGCATAGTCAGCCCGCGCCGGTTTCCCAACCAAAAACATCCCGTTGACCGGAATAACCTTGCGAGCGCGGGCGGCGATTGCTAATTAAGAGCCGCTTTATGGCTGCCATCGGCCGATTCCAGCGGGGTGAAGAAATCTTCTACGCCAAGGTCGTTGACGGCGAGTTGTTCCGGTTGCGCGGCGACGTTTTCGGCTCACCGTCGTTCGACAAGAACCCCACCAAAGCCAAGGGACTGAAACCCCTCACGCCCGTCGCCCCGTCCAAAATCATCGCCGTCGGACTCAACTACGCCGACCACGCCCGCGAACAAAACCGGCAAGTCCCCAAGGAACCGCTGTTCTGGTTCAAGGCCACCACCTCGCTCCTGCCCGACGGCGGCAAGATTGAAATCCCCTTTCCGCAGCACCGCACCGATTACGAAGCCGAACTCGCCATCGTCATCGGCCGCAAAATCCGCAACGTCGCCCCCGCCGCCGCCGCCCGCTACATCCTCGGCTACACCGCCGCGCAGGACATCAGCGACCGCACCATCCAGAACGCCGAGAGCCAGTGGGCGCGCTGCAAATCCTTCGACACCTTCACGCCGCTCGGGCCATACGTCGAGACCAAGACCGACCCGCACGACCTGAACATCCAGCTTTTCCAGAATGGCCGGCTGCGCCAGAACTCGCACACCAGCCAGATGATTTTCAACTGCTACAAAATCGTCAGCCACATCTCCACCAACCTCACCCTCCTGCCCGGCGACGTCATCCTCACCGGCACGCCCAGCGGCATCGGCCCCATCGCCTCCGGCGACCGCCTCGAAGTGCGGATTCAAGGCTTCACGCCCCTCGTCAACGCGGTCAAATAACCCCGGCCAAAAAAGAAAAAGAGCCGGATTGCTCCGGCTCAATGGTGACATGGTTTATACGCCTTCACCGGGCGCTCAGAAGGGTGACGAGGCCAACTGTAGTCCGCTGCTCAACCTCGCCACGAGCAAAACCACTATGCCAACCCTAAACGAACAGCGAATCCAAACTTACAGATAGTAGAACCCCGGCCCGGCGGAATTGTTCAAAGAATCTTCAAAAAAGTTTCCGCGCGAAATATCAAAGCCGGATGTCCGTGAAAACCTTCGAGTTCGACCGCGCCCGCAGCACCCGCGCCAGCGGCGTCTGACCCGCCGGCGAAAGCGATTCCCGCAACGCCGCCTCCTTGCCCGCGCCCGAAGCCAGCACCCAGACCTGCTTGGCCGCAGCGATGGCGGCGTAGCCGAGCGTCACGCGGTTCGGCGGCGGCTTGGGCGAATTCGTGATGGCGCGGAATACCGCCGGGTTCGTTCGGTCCGCCTCAGGCTCGCCGGGGAAAAGCGATGCCACATGGCCGTCCTCGCCCATGCCGAGCAGAACTAAATCCAATTGCGCCGTGACCGCCGAAAAATCCTTCACCGCCAGCTCGGCGGCGGCGGCGGGCGGAAGCTCGCCATGGATGCGGTGGATTTTTTCCGGCGCGATGCCGAGCGGCTGGAACAACAGCTCGTCGGCCATTTTGAAATTGCTCTCCGCGTCCGACGGCGGCACACACCGCTCGTCCGCCCAAAAAAAGTGGACGCCCGCCAATGAAACACCGCGCGCTTTGGACAACACCGCAACCTCCGCGAAGAATTTCTGGGTGATGCGCCCACCGGAGAGCGCCACACAATGCGGCTTGCCCGCGCGCTGCGCCGCCGCGACCTCCTCCAGCCACGCGCCCGCGACGGCGCGAGCCAGTTCGTCAGGCGCGTCAAACAAAATCAACTCGATGTTTTTCACAACTGCGGCGACGACTGCCGATTCCAGCAAACAAATGTCGCGTTGTCTGTTGAGCCCATCGCTTTGATGAGGGCTTCATTATTAAAACCAGGCAATTTCTGCAGATGGGCAATCAAATTGTCGCATCCTTCGGCAGACTGTGGAATGACACAGCTGGGTTGCCCG
>JAPLTZ010000163.1 GCA_026397895.1 Verrucomicrobiota bacterium
AAGGTCGCTGCCGCGATCCCCGAGGTAGCAAACGGCGTCCGGATGCAACGCGAAATCCCGGATGATTTCCCTAGCAAACAGCGGCGACGGTTTCCGATAGGGCGAAGGGGTGTCCGGCGCTTCGGGCGCGAGGAGCGTGGTGATTTCGGCGTTGGTCAGGGACTTTGGCAGGCGTTTCCAGCGTTTCGGCAGAGAAAGATGCTCGGCGGGGTTGGCGGGCAGCAGCTTTTCCGTCTCGGCGAAATTGTAAAACGCCCGCAGCGCGGCGATCTGCAAATAGACGCTCGCGCCGCTCAAGCGTTGCGCGGAATCCTTTTCTTCATGCTGCAAGGAGCGCTCGCGCTCGCATTGGAGAAACGCCATGAGGTGGCGCAGTTCGACCTGTTTCCAATCGGTGATGCCCTGCGCGCCCGCCCAAGAGGTGAACTTGTTCAGCAGCCCGGCGTAGGTTTTCTGGGTGTGCTCCGCCTGGCCGCGCTCGTGGCGGAGGTATTGCAGAAAATCTTCGACGAGGGTTTGCATGATTCAATCCGGCGCGGCCCAGTTGACATCGGAATCAAAGCCGACCGCAAGCACGATTTGCGGCGCGGCTTACGGCAAAACAAAAACCGCCGACAATTTGAAAATCGCCGGCGGCATTGGAAGTTGGGGCGGGCTATTTCTTGAACAGACCTTTGAGGCCTTCAGCCGCCTTATTGACCTGAGAGCCGGCCTCTTTGCCGACATTGCCGACGCCCTTGCCGATGTTGGTGATGCCGGATTTGACCACGTCGGTCACGCTGGCGAGCAACGGCGTGAGGGTCTGCTTCACGAGTTCACCAGCGGTTACGCCGTTGCTCTTCGTGCCAATGTCGGTGAGGTGCAGCGGCGGCAGCGGTAGGGTCATTTCTTTGCCACCCAGGCCGGTGAGACTGACATGGAGTTTTGCGCCCTCGATCACGAGGTCTTTGACGATGAATTTCTTGCCGGCGGACTTGGTAGCAGGCTCTTTCGTGTCGGTTTTCGTAGCGGGCTTGTCGCTGGCGGTGGCGGCGGTGACATTGTCGAGGATTTTGCTGATGTTGTTGCCGCCAAGGCCGCCTTCAAAGGTGATTTCGGGCGCGGTGATTTTGACCGAGTTGACGGTGATGGTGTCGGTCAGCACCGAACCAACGTCCACCGCCACCTTGATGTCGCCCAGCTTGATGGCGGACGGCGTCTTGAATCCTTCCGGGTTGCCCACGAACAGGTCGGACAACTGGCCGCTGCCGGAGAGCGGGGAGATGTTCGCGCTGCCGAGCGTGATTTTGACCTGCGTCAATTGCGGGCCGACGGTTTCCACGCCTTTCTTCACGATGGAGTTCAAGGAGAGGAACACAGCGACGACGGCGACGACCAGCAGGATGACAACAACCAGAGCGATGCGGATGATGATTTTTTTCATAATTAGAATGTTTAGGATTTCCGGCCAACCTTAAAAGGCGGGCCGGAATTTTCAAGCACAAGTTTCTCCAACCAATTGGGAATCAACCCGCCTCTTCGGAGTTCTCCAGGAACCCTTGGAGCTGGCGGACCCGCGTCGGATGGCGCAGCTTGCGCAAGGCCTTGGCCTCGATCTGCCGGATGCGTTCGCGGGTGACCTTGTATTGCTTGCCGATTTCCTCGAGCGTGCGCTGGTAGCCGTCGCCGAGGCCGAAGCGCATCTCCAGAATGTTGCGCTCGCGCTCCGTCAACGTGGTCAGCACGTCCTTCAAGGTTTCCTTCAACAGGCTGTAGCTGGTCACGTCGGACGGGTTTTCCGCCGACTTGTCCTCGATGAAATCGCCGAAGCTGACTTCGTCGCCGTCGCCCACGGGCGCGTGGAGGGAGACGGTCTGCTGCGCCATCTTGAGGAGCGAGTTGACGCGCTCGACGGGCAGGTGCATTTCGTCGGCAAGTTCTTCGGGGGTTGGCTCGCGGCCAAGTTCCTGCATCAGGTGCTTCTGGGTGCGCCAGAGCTTGTTGATGATCTCGATCATGTGCACCGGGATGCGGATGGTGCGCGCCTGATCGGCAATGGAACGGGTGATGGCCTGGCGAATCCACCAGATGGCGTAGGTGGAGAATTTGTAGCCGCGGCGGTATTCAAACTTCTCGACGCCCTTCATCAGACCGATGTTGCCTTCCTGGATGAGGTCGAGGAAGGACTGGCCGCGATTGGTGTATTTCTTGGCGACGGAAATCACGAGGCGCAGGTTGGCCTCGGCCATGTGCGTCTTGGCCAGGTGCGCCTGTTCAGCGGCCTTTTTCAGGAGTCCGGAAACCTTGAGGTATTCTTCGACGGGCATGCGGACGAATTGTTCGAGTGCCCGGATGTTTTTTCGCTCGGCGGCGATGCGGGCTTGCTGATCAGCCGACTTGCGGTGTGATTCCAACTCCTCGATGTGCCGGAGGCTGGCTTGAAACTTGTCGTGCACGTTTTCAGAAACAACAATCATTTCTTCCAGCACCTTCTGTTTATAGAAAAATTTCGGGAAAGAGGCCTGAAGTTTCTTGTCGATTTTCCTGAAATCCGAACCGAGGCGATTGCGCCGCGACTTGTTCGGTGCTTTCTGCCAGGCGGTATATTTATCGTCGGCGCGCTGGTCCATGTCGCGGATTTTTTTTACGAGCCGGCGCAAGTCCTTCAGGTGCTGGTCGCGACTGGCGACTTTTTTATCAACGATGACACGATCAAAACGCTCTTTGGGAGGTTCGGAAAGCAGTTTTTCCGCAAGGGCAACGTGCTCTTTGGCCGCGAAACCGAAGCTGTAGATAATCCGCTTCATCTCCAATTCGGCAACCTCGATGCGCTGGCAAATCTCCACTTCCTGTTCGCGGGTGAGCAGCGGGACTTTGCCCATCTGGCTCATATACATCCGCACGGGATCGTCGAGAATGTCGAGCCGGCTGCGGTCGGCGACTTCCTCCTCTTCGTTCTGTTCGGGTTGGGGCTTGGTGCGGGATTCCTCGGCGTTGTCAACGATTTCGATGTCGAGATTTTTGAGCTTGGTATAAATCTCATCCAAATCGTCCGGAGTCAGGTCATCAGGGAGCGCGTCATTGATGTCGTCGTAGGTCAGGTAGCCGCGTTCATGCGCGAGGTTGACGAGTTTTTTTATGACGTCGGCGGAATCCGCATTTTTGCCCTGCAACCCGGTGATTGAATGTCCGTTTCCAGCTTGACTGCCATTGGTTGCGATATCGCCCTGTTGTTTGACGGCTTCCTTGGCAGCCCGACCGTTGACTTCTTTTTTGCTGGCAGCGGGGGCAGGTTTGACTTTATGGGAACCGCCAGCGGCAGTTGCTTTGGCGGGTTTTTTGTTGTGGGCGTGCTTTTTACCGGCGACGCGGATGGGGTTTTTCGATTTCATCTTCAAAACGTAATCTTCGACACGGAAAACGGCATTAGGTTCATCAACCCGATATTGCCACGTCGAACGACTCTCTCGGCATTCCATTCTTCAAGTTGCGAATAGGGTCGTGTATCTCTTCTCCACCGAAAGAAGCACCCGGAGCATCGACGTCCTGCCATTATTCATGCTTTCCGACAGAATTCAAGAACTTTGAGCAAGAACTTTAGGTCGGCTTTTTTACGTCAAAAGGCTTTGAATCAATGCAATGCAGCAAAACAAGCATCTGCCAAGGCAAGTCGGCAGCGGTGAATCCGAATTGATTACTGGCGCTCATACTCGCCCTTGCCTAGGCGTTTATACACTGTGAAACCGGCTTTTTTGGCGTCGGTGAAGGAGACCGGCTTTAGTTTGTGAGGCGAATTAAAGGAGGAAATGATTTTCCGAACTGGTTTTTTGCAGGCAGGGCAATGCGTCAACTCCTTTGCACTCAAAGGCCGGCGCAAAGTGAACTTCCCGCCGCAAACCTTGCAGTCGCCCTCGCATAACTCATATTCGTAAAGTGGCATACCCGGATTTTGAGTCCGCGCAAATGGTTGTCGAACAAAAACTGCGCCGGCGGACGGCTGGCTATTGCATTCCACAGATTATGTGGTAATTCCAAAGCCGTGATTGAGCCAACTTCGAGTTTGTTGCTTCTTATTCCCGCTTACAACGAAGAGCGCCGCATCGAACCGGTGCTGCACGACTACGCCCGTTATTTTGAGCAAAACTACCCCGGCAAATTCCAACTCGTCGTCGTCCTCAACGGTTGCCGGGACAACACCCGCGCCGTCGTCGAGCGTGTTGCTGCCTTGCATCCCGTTGTAAGCGTGCTGGAATTCCGCGAAGCCATCGGCAAGGGCGGGGCGATCATCGAGGGCCTCAAGCTCGCGCCCCTCGCCGACATCATCGGCTATGTGGATGCCGACGGGGCCACGCCGCCCGCGGCGTTTCATGATCTCGTCAAGCGCACCGGCGAGGCGGATTGCGTCATCGGTTCGCGCTGGCTGCCGGGCGCGGTGCTGCACATCGAGCAGAGCGGCAAGCGGCGGTTCGCCAGCCGCGTATTCCATCTCATCGTGCAATGCCTCTTCTGGATGAACATCCGCGACACCCAATGCGGCGCGAAGGTGATAAAGCGCGCCGCCGTGGAAAAAATTCATTCCTCCCTCCGCATCGCCGACATGGCGTTCGACATCAACCTGCTTTACGCGCTCAAGCACGCCGGATTCCGCGTCCTCGAAGTCCCGACGGAATGGACGGACAAAGCCGGGACGAAAGTCGCCCTGGGCCGCACCTCGCTCACCATGTTCCTCTCCGCCGTCCGCATCCGGCTCATCTACTCGCCGGTTTACAACTGGTTGCGGCTCTTCCGTCCGATCGAGAGCTGGGTTTACCGCAAACTCCGCGCCCCGCAGCCGCTGCCGGGGCCGTCCGATTCAAAACGAGGATAGAGGATGGAAGATTGAAGATGGAACAAACGCCGCCGCCATCCTCCATCCCCGTCGCGCCGAAGCAACGCGAAGGCGGACTCAATTCTCCATCTTCGCCTTCGCCCCCCAAGTGAACCACGCGCAAACCGCCAGCAACAGCAGGCCGAAAATGCCGATCGTCTGGATCACCTGCGTGAACGACTCGTGCCGCAGATACAGCGTCCCGCCGTAACCCGCCGCCACCAGCACCAGCCACGGCACGGCCTTGAATTGCGACTGCGCCATCAGGCTGTTGATCAGCACCGACGCCAGCGTCAGCGGCAACATGCACCACGCGAACCACGGCACCAGCGGCGCGCTGTGCTCCAGAAACGTCTGGTCGTAGATGATGCGGATGGGCAGCGTCGGAAACAGCGTGCACATCACCGCCGCGCCCGCGCCGGCCAGCGCCGTGACGCCCAGCGCCAGCGCCAGCGCGTTGGATTTCTCGCCCGTCGCCTTGCTGCGCGCGAGTTTGGGGAACATCACCGCCGCGATCGGCCCCGTCAAATAGACCAGCGCCCGCCCGATCATTCCCGCCGCCGCGTAAAAGCCCGTCTGCTCCTTCGAGAAAAACCGCTGCACGAAAATCATGTCCGCCGCCAGCATGAAAGTCCCCACGCCCATGCCGAGCGTCAGCGGCGCCACGCGCCCTAGCCACGCGCCCCATTCCGTCGGCGCTGCCTCCCCGCGCAGGGAATCACGGCAGAACCAGCCGCCCACCGCCATCGCCATCGCCGACCCCGCCAGCACGCCGAGCATGCCGCCCGCCGCGTAGTTCGACAGCAGCCCGACGATGATGCACACACCCGTGAACCGCCCGATTCCGTCAAAGATGTTCGTCCCGCCAAGCCACAGGAAATTCTGCCGCCCCTGCAGCACGCCTTGGATCACCGGCCGCCACAACGCGAGCAGGCCTATGACCACCGTCACCCACAGCGCCGCCGGATTGGAGATTTTCAGCGCTGCGCAAATCTGCGGGCTGAACACCAGCGCCGCCGCTGTCATCGCCAGCCAGATGAAGAACGTCCCGCGCAGCACGCCACGAAACACGCCCGCCAGTTCGCGCTCGTGTTCCGGTGTCATCGCGCCCGCCGCCTGCTGGGCGAAGATGCTTTGCAGCCCCACCGCCGGGATGCCCATCAGCGATACCACCTGCAGCAGCGTCGTGAAGACGCCGTATTCCTCCTTGGGCATCCGCCGCGCGATCTTGTGCAGCGCGAACATCAGCAGCCCGCCGATCAGCGTGGCCAGCATCATCCAGCCGCTCTGGCGGAAAAAGGCCAGATGATGTTTTGTTTCAGCTGCCGGTTTGGTTTGGTCAGTCATGAGCGTTGGACTGTAGTGGGGCAGGGCGGTTC
>JAPLTZ010000295.1 GCA_026397895.1 Verrucomicrobiota bacterium
ACCCGGACTTCATCCGCAGATTGCACAGATTTTCGCAGAAATAAATCTGCGCTAATCAGCGAAATCTGCGGATAAAACCAGCCGTCGGAATCAAATCTTCACTTTGAACCGCTCGTTCTTTTTGAGCGAGAGCGCGAAGGCGACCATCAGTTCGGGAATCTTTTCCAAATCTTTCAGGCTCACCAATTCCACGGGCGAGTGCATGTAGCGGTTCGGGAGGCTGATGAGCGCGCTGGGAATGCCGCCGCGCGTCCAGAAAATCACGTCCGTGTCCGTGCCGCTCGATGAGGAGATGGCTTCATGCTGGAGCGGGATTTTCTTCTTCGCGGCAACTTCCTCCAGCCGCTTGACGACTTCGGGATGGTTGCACACGCCGTGCGTGAGCGCCGGGCCGCCGCCGATCTTGATGTCGCCGTGCTGCGCCTTGCTGACGGTCGGGTAATCTGTGGCGTGGGTCACGTCCACGACGAGCGCGGCGTCGGGCTTGAGCGAGTAGGCAATCTGCCGCGCGCCGAACAGACCGACTTCCTCCTGCACGTTGGAGACGGCGCAGATTTCGGCGTTGAGTTTCTTCGCCGAGTCGGCGAGCAGCCGCAGCGCCTCGGCCACGGCGAAGGTGCCGATGCGGTTGTCGAAGGCGCGGGCGATGGCGAGGTCGTCGCGGAGGATTTCAAATTCGTCCACGAGCGTGATGGGGTCGCCGACGCGGACGATTTTCTCGGCGGCTTTGCGGCTGCTCACGCCGATGTCGAGGAAGAGGTCGTGGATTTTGGGCGGCTTGGGGTCGCCTTCCTGCTTGCTCAAATGCGGGGCGACATTGCCGACGACGGCGCGAACGGGGCCGTTGCGGGTGTGGATGGTGACGCGCTGGGCCTTGGTGATGGCGGCGTCAATGCCGCCCATGCGGCGGACGGAGATGAAGCCTTCGGCGTCAATGTAGTTCACCGCCATCGCGATTTCGTCGGCGTGGGCGGCGAGCATGAGGCGCGGGCCGCCGCCTTTGTTCAAAACGGCGACGCAGTTGCCGTAGGCGTCGGAGAAGGGTTCGTGGGGGAACTGTTTGGCGTAGTCGAGCCCGACGCGCTGGCCGCGCGCCTCGTGGCCGGTGGGGCTGGGGGTGTTGACCAGTTTTTCGAGGAAGGCGAGGGAGGTTTTTTGCATGATCATTTCCCTGCGGCTTTGTTGGTGAATTGCTGGACCTGGTCGGCCTTGATGGTTTCGATCTTCGCGCCGCGCTTCATCTCCTCGGCGCTGGGCACGCGGATGATGTCGCTGGTGATGGGCTGCGGGGTCGGCGCGGGCGGCGGCGCGGTGAAGGAGAGGAGTTCCACCTCGAAAATCAGGGTGGAATCGGGCGGGATGCCGGGCGTGCCGCGTTCGCCGTAGGCGAGGCTGGCGGGGATGACAAGCTGCCATTTTGCGCCGGGCGACATGAGTTGGAGGGCTTCGGTCCAGCCTTTGATGACGCCGCCGACGCGGAAGGTGGCGGGTTGGCCGCGTTTGTAGGAGCTGTCGAACTCGCTGCCGTCAATGAGCGTGCCGCGATAGTTCACGGTGACGGTGTCGTCGGCTTTGGGGCTGGCGCCTTTGCCGGCGGTGAGGATTTTGTATTGCAGGCCGCTGGGGAGAGTGGTGACGCCGGACTTGGCTTTGTTGTCGGCGAGGAACTTTTCGCCGTCCGCCTTGGCTTTCGCGCCGGCGGCCTTGCGTTTGTCCATGACGGTTTGCTGGAGCGCCTTCAAGGTTTCGCCGATTTCCTGTTCGGTGAGCTGGGGTTTGCCGCCGGCGAGAGCGTCGCGGAAGCCGTGGGCGAAGGCGTCAGGGTTGAGGAGGTCGGGATCGAGGCCTTGCCGATGCAGGTTGCTGCCGATGTTGACGCCGAGGGCGTAGCCGGCTTTTTCGGCGTCGCTCTTGAAGGCGGTCGGGGCGGCGGCGGGTTTGGTTTCCGGGGCTTTTTTGTCAGCGGCCACGGCGGTCGCGGCGAGCGCCACGGCGAGGGCGGGAATCAAAAGGTTGTGTTTCATGGTTCGGGATATTTCCGAAACCAGAGACAACTGGCAATGGAATAATGTTCAACCGCGCCAAATCTCCTTTCGCCGTGAACATTCGGTGCTAGAATGAGTCAAAGCTGTGCGTCACGAGGCGCAAACAACCGAATGAAATTGAAATCATCGCTGAAAATTTTGCTGCTGCTGGGTCTGCCGCTCGCGCAGTTGCCGGCTTGGGGTGCGGACGCCACAGCCTTGCCCGAATCGCTGCGGCGCGGGGACGACAAGACCCTGCTGACGCGCGAAGGCATCAAGTCCAACGCCATTGTGCCGTTGGTGCCGGGGCCGGACGATGCGCCCATCGCGCGGCTCACGGCGCGGGTGTTGCAACAGTTTCAGTATCGCCGGCAGGTGTTCAACGACACGGTTTCCAGCAATTTCCTGGCGCGCTTCATGAGCGACCTCGACCCGCTGCACATCCATTTTCTGCAGGGCGACGCGGATGATTTTTCAAATTCCTACCGGACCAATCTGGATGACCTGACGCTGCGCTACGGCGACACGACGCCGGCGTATGAGGTTTTCAACCGGTTTCTGGGACGGCTGACGCAGCGCACCGCCTACGCCGAAAATCTGCTGAAGACCGAAAAGTTCCAGTTCACGGCGGACGAGCGCGTGACCGTCAACCGCCACACGCTGCCATATCCGAAAGACGTGGCGGAAGCCCGGAAAATCTGGCGCGAACGCGTGCGCTTCGAGTATTTGCAGGAACTGCTGAACGCGGCCAATCCCATCAAGACCACCAACGCCCCCGCCGCCAAGCCCAAAACCCCGGAGCAAGTCCATGACGACATCGTCAAGACGCTCACCAAGCGCTACGACCGCATCCTGAAACTGTTCAAGGAGTGGGATGCGGACGATGTCCTGCAGCTTTACCTGACCACGCTGGCGCACGTTTACGATCCGCACTCGGACTATTTCGGCAAGGCGCAGTTCGAGGAATTCTCCATGGGCATGAACCTCGCGCTCTTCGGCATCGGCGCGCTCCTGCAATCCGACGAGGACGGCTATTGCAAAATCAAGGAGCTCAAGCCCGGCCCCGCCCTCAAGTGCGGCAAGATCAAGCCCAACGACCGCATCGTGGCCGTCGCCCAAGGCACCAACGAACCGGTGGACGTGGTGGACATGCCGTTGAACAAGGTCGTGCAGCTCATCCGCGGGCCGAAAAACTCGGAAGTGCGCCTCACCATCATCCCCGCCGAGGCCACCGACCTCGCCATCCGCAAAGTCGTCGCGCTCGTCCGCGAGGAAATCAAACTCGAAGACTCCGCCGCCAAGGCCAAGCTCATCGAGTTGCCCGGCGGCAAGGGCGGCAAGCTGCGGCTCGGCGTCATTGACCTGCCCTCTTTCTACGCCCCGATGGACATCAACCAGAAAGAAAAAACCACCGCCCGCAGCACCACTGCCGACGTGACCAAGCTGCTCGTGAAGCTCGCCGAGGAAAAAGCCGACGGCATCATCCTCGACCTGCGGCGCAACGGCGGCGGCTCGCTCGAGGAAGCCATCAAACTCACCGGCCTCTTCATCAAGCGCGGCCCCGTCGTCCAGGTGCGCGACCCCAACGGCGAAATCATCGTCAAGGCCGACGAGGACCCGGCGGAACTTTACGACGGCCCGCTCATCGTGCTGACCAGCCGGTTCAGCGCGAGCGCCTCGGAGATCGTGGCCGGCGCGTTGCAGGATTACGGCCGCGCCCTCATCGTCGGCGACACCACCACGCACGGCAAGGGCACGGTGCAGACGCTCACGCCGCTCGCGCCGTTCTTGCGCGGCAACCTCTGGACCTCCAACGACCCCGGCACGCTGAAGATCACTATCAGCAAATTCTACCGGCCCAGCGGCTCGTCCACGCAGTTGAAGGGCGTCGCCTCCGACATCGTGCTGCCGTCCATTGACAACGTCGCCGACATCGGCGAGGGCGCGTCGGAAAATCCCCTGCCGTGGGACACCATCACCAGCAGCGATTACGACCACATGAACCGCATCGCGCCGCTCCTCGGGGAACTGCGCAAGCGTTCCGCCCGGCGCGTGGCGCAGGCCAGGGATTTCGATTACGTCCGCGAGGACGTGACGCTTTACCAGAAGGCGCAGGCCGACAAGACCGTTTCCCTCAACGAAGCGCAACGCCTCAAGGAAACCCAGGAAGACACGGCCCGCAAAAAGGCGCGCGACGCCGAAATCGCCGCCCGCAAGGACGCCGCCCGCAAGGTCTATGAAATCAGCCTCAAGCAGGCGGAAATCCCCGGCCTGCCGCCGCCCGTCACCAAGACCAACACCGTGGCCGCGAACTCTGCCACCGTTCTGATCGGAACCAATACCCTCACGACCCTGGCTGCTGTCGAAGCGTCCGAGGATGAAAAAGCGCCTACCGTGGACGTGAACCTTGAGGAAGCCGAGCATATCTTGGTGGATTATCTGGGGCTGCTGCCCGCCACGTCGCTGGCGGCGGTGAAGCGGTAGTCCCCGGCTTGCCCGGCAAAAGATTTCCGAAACCAGCCGGCCTCCACCGGCGTCCTATCCGGTCGGGACACCGCATTTATGACCACGACCAAAAAAATCTGGATCGCCCTCGGGGTGATTCTCGTCGCCGGACTTTACCTTTACGTTTACGGCGACTGGTTCAAGCCGGCGACGGTGCAGATTTTCCACCGGAACGCGACAGGCCGGCCCGCGCGGCACTCGCGCGGCCGGGGCAAGCCGATTGAATTCACGCCGGGTCCGCTGACCGTGGCCTTTGGCTTTGACCAGAAGCTGCAGTTGACTGACCTGAAAGTCGTGCCGGTAGCGGCGCTGGCGACCAACGAGAACGCGCTGGCCGTCTGGCATCTGGTTTCGGTGTCCAATTCGGTGCCCGTCAAAGGGTTTTTGTATGGGGACAACCTCCGCGGCATGGTGCCGGCGGTGAAGGGAACCTACGCGCAGCCGCTCGAAACGAACGTGGCCTACCGGCTGTTCATCAAGGCGGGTTCGGTGAAAGCCCAGCATGATTTCACTTTGGGCAAGGGCGAAACCGAAGAAGCCGAACCGCCGGCGAAGTAACCGCTTCACTCCGGCTACGGTGCGGTGCGGACGTCAGGCATGACCGCCCACATGTTGATGGGGTGCAGGGCGCGTTCAAACTTCAGGAATCTGGCGCTGCCGTCGGCAAAGGCATAATTCGAACCGCCGCCGCCGTTGTCCCCCAGGCCGCCACGTTTTTTCGTGACGGTGGAATGTTTGCTTTGGTCAAGCTGTTCAATGTAGTCGTTGTCGGAAAGATCCATGTAGTAATGGCGGGAGGTATAATCTTTCTCGCCGAAGACAATGGTATCGGTCGGCTGGCTGATGATGGTTTCGGGCATCGGTAGAAAACGATTGCCCCCCTGGTTCTCGTCGTAATAGTCGTTCCAGCCATTGATCATGTAACTGCGCGGGGAAGCGTCGGAAACATTGGGGGCATTGGTGTCGGTCAGGGGGCCGAAGCTGTCAATTCCGGCATCGCTCGCGCAGCGAATGATCTTCAAATCCTTGTAGGTGTCCCGCAACGAACTGGGCCAGCGATTGGTCGAGGAATGCGGCATGTAGCGGCTTTCGTTTTCATCCAGATACATCACCAACGAAAGGCCGAGCTGGCGGAGGTTGTTCACGCAGGCGATGCGCTTGGCGCTTTCCTTGGCGCGGGCCAGCGCAGGTAGCAGCAGCCCCGCCAGTATCGCGATGATGGCGATGACCACGAGCAGCTCGATGAGCGTGAAGGCGTTTTTGCGATTGACCGTTTGCATGCTCCAAACCAGACGCGCCAGCGGGCAGTTGAGTTACAAACCGGCGTCTTTTTTTTCCGACCACGCAGCCAAGCACCGGGCGTCGGGTGAAAGCTGTCAGCCAAACCGCCCGCGTTGCCCCGAAGCGGTTTATTTCACCTTGCTGCGGTCCAGCGGCGGAATGACTTCCACGGAGCCGTCGGTCTTAATTTCAACGTTGAGGTCGTAGTTGCGCGGTTTGGGCGGCGGGGTGACGAGGCCGCGTAATTGTTGCTGGCCGCCCTTGAGTTCGGAGCTGGCGGGCAGGCCTTCGGCGGCGCGGTCCAGCCGGCGGGCGATGTTGATTTCTGTGCGGATTTTGCCGATCTGCGCCTTGAGCGCGGTGATGTCGTTGAACTTGCGTTCCAGCTCGGCTTTCTCGGCGAGGAGTTTCGTGAGTTCCTTGGTGAGGGCGGCCTTGTCGCCTTCGGCGGCGACGAGCTTGGCGCTGATGTCGGCGATGCGGGCGTTGAGGTCGGAGATGGTGGTGTTGAGGTTGGTGGCCTCGGTTTCCAGCGCCTTGTTGTGGCTCTCCAGTTTGGCGATGGCTTCTTCGCGCTTGGTGATTTCATCCTGCGCGGATTTGAGAGAGGTCTTGGTGTCAGCCAGCGTGGCCTCGATCTGGGCGAGATTGTTGGAGAGCGCGAGGATGTCGGTCTTGCGCTGGGTGAGGTCGGTTTCCAGGTTGGTGATGACGAGCTTGTGCTGCTCCAGGTCGGCGGTGGTCTGCTGCCACTGGTTGGAGAAGGTGGTGATTTGCACCTGATCCTGCTCGATCTGCTGCGCGGCCTGGTTACCGCGATAAACCATGAGAATGACGAGGGCGATGGCGACCACGCCGAGGGCGATGGCAAGGTTGCGGAAGGTGTTGGATTTTTCGTTCATAACGGAAACACGATTACGCCAAATTCCGATTTTGACAAGCATCATTCCGTTTTTTTGGGGAATATCGGCGGATTTATTTCTGAACGTCCGGCCGGGATTTGGTTTCTGAAAAAACACGGCTTGTTTTCACGCCGTGAACGGCTAACTTTTCGCAGTTTTTCATCATGGCCAAGACGCTCATCATCGTGCCGACCTACAACGAGCGGGAAAACCTCCCGCGCATGGCCGAACGCCTTTTGCGCCTGCCCGTGCCGGTGGACCTGCTCGTGGTGGACGACAGCTCGCCCGACGGCACCGGCCAGATCGCCGACGAACTTGCCGCCAAACATCCGCAAATCCACGTCCTGCATCGCGCGCAGAAAAACGGCCTCGGTCGCGCCTACATCGCCGGCTTCAAGTGGGCGCTGGAGCGCGACTACGAATTCATCTTCGAGATGGACGGCGATTTCTCGCACGACCCGGCGGACATCCCGGATTTTCTCGAAGCGGCGGAAGATTTTGAAGCCGACCTCGTGCTCGGCTCGCGCTATTCCGACGGCGTGCGCGTCGTGAACTGGCCGCTCAAGCGCCTCGTCCTGAGCCGCAGCGCCGGGGTTTACGTCCGGCTCATCACCGGCATGCCGTTCAGCGACCCGACCGGCGGCTACAAATGTTTCCGCCGCCGCGCGCTGCAAGCCATTGACCTCGACGCCGTCCAGTCCAACGGCTACAGCTTCCAGATCGAACTCACCCATCGGCTCTGGCGGCAAGGCCTGACCATCACCGAGACGCCCATCATCTTCACCGACCGGCTGCACGGCCAATCCAAGATGTCTGGCCACATCGTGCGCGAGGCGCTCTGGATGGTCTGGAAACTGTGGCTGCAACACGGCCTGCGCCGCTGGCCCAAACGCAAACGCTGCGGCAGCAGTTGCGCTTGCTCGGCGAAATAACCCGCCTTCCGCGCCGGCGGCAAAGGTGCAACGGAGTTTTCCACCTCGACATTCGCCCTGCAAAACCGGATATTCTGGGCCGGCTGTAGCGGAACACCAGCCGGGAACAAAACCGCGATGACCCAAAACCTTTCAACCTTTGCCGCGCGCCTGCGGGATTTGATTTCAAATCCGCAGACTTCCGTTTCTGAGCCGCAATTCTCCGCCCTCGCGCTGGAACTCTTCGCCTTGCAGTTCACCCACAACGCCGCGTATCGCAAGCTTTGCGTGGCTCGCCGCGTCACGCCGCTAACGGTCGCGCACCGGACGCAAATCCCCGCCGCGCCGTCCGCCGCGTTCAAGGAATTCGAGCTGACCAGCCTCGCGCCTGCCGACCGCACCGCCGTCTTCCACTCCAGCGGCACGACGGAACAAAAGCCGAGCCGCCATTTTCACAACGCCGAATCGCTGGCGACCTACGAAGCCGCCCTCTGGCCGTGGTTTCAGCAGAACATCCTCGCCGATTTTCAACTTTCAACTTTCAACTTTCAGCTTTTGTTTTTGACCCCGCCCCCCGCGCAAGCCCCGCACTCCTCGCTCGTCCACATGTTCGAGACCGTGCGTAGCCGCGCTTGTGAAAGCGCGGAAAGCCCGTTTCTCGGCCGCGTCGCCGCCGATGGTTCGTGGACACTCGACTTCACCGCCGCGCTCGCCGCGCTTTCTCCCAACTCCCAACTCCCAACTTCCAACTTCTTGCTATTGGGCACCGCCTTCTCCTTCGTCCACCTCCTCGATTTCCTCGCGGAGAAAAATCTCCATCTCGCGCTCCCGCCCGGCACGCGCGTCATGGAGACCGGCGGCTACAAAAACCGATCCCGCGCCCTGCCCAAAGCCGAACTCCACACCCTCATCACGAAATTTCTCGGCGTCCCGCCCGAAAACATCCTCTGCGAATACGGCATGAGCGAATTGAGTTCCCAAGCCTACGATGCTGGCGGCGCGGCGCGGGTTTTCCGTTTCCCGCCGTGGGCATGTGCGCAAATCATCTCGCCCGAAACCGGGCGTGAAGTCGCC
This sequence comes from Verrucomicrobiota bacterium, assembly GCA_026397895.1. Classification (GTDB taxonomy): domain Bacteria; phylum Verrucomicrobiota; class Verrucomicrobiia; order Limisphaerales; family JAFMIX01; genus JAFMIX01. The sequence goes on from JAPLTZ010000295.1 coordinate 8,698, forward strand.
GATGGCGAGACCGGCCTCATCCGCGTCTTCGATTTGGCGAATGTTTTTTCCGTCATGGCCGTGCAGACCGAAGACCTCGCCGTCCGCCACGGCAATGGCTTTGAACTGATTGGCCGCGCCGTTGCCACCGAGCCACGCGGTTGCTCCCTGATGACCGCATGAAGCCCGCGCTCCACCTTCTCGCGCTCGTCCTCGCGGCGATACTGGCTAGCGGCTGCGTCGCGAGCCGTGCGCCTGCGACCAAGACTGTCGCGGAGCGCGTGCAACGATACGGCCCGGCAGCGCGCGCCCGACTGCTGCCGCATTTCCAGCGAGCGGGAATAACTTATCCGCCGCAACGCGTCGCGCTCGTCGGCTTAAAGTCCGAACGCACGCTCCAACTCTACGCCGCCGGCGGCAGCGGCTGGAAATTCATCCGCGCGTATCCGATTCTCGGCGCGAGCGGCGGGCTTGGGCCGAAACTCCGCGAAGGCGACCGCCAAGTCCCCGAGGGAATTTACCCGATTGATTTGCTCAACCCGAACAGCCGCCACGAAATCGCCATGCAAATCGGCTACCCGAACGCCTTCGACCGCGAGCAGGCCGCGCGCGAAGGCCGCACCGACCTCGGCGGCGAAATCATGATTCACGGCGGCCACAGTTCCATCGGCTGCCTCGCCGTCGGCGACGACGTCTCCGCCGAACTCTTCGTCCTCGCCGCCGACACCGGCCTCGCAAACGTCACCGTCATCCTCGCGCCCGTGGATTTCCGCACCGGAAGCGCCGTGTCCGAAGCCAACCGCCAGCCCGCTTGGACAACCGAGCTCTACGCCCAAATCAAAACCCGGCTCGCCGAATTGCCGCCGGCAAAAAACCCATGAGCGCTGACGCCCAACACAAGACCCGCACGCTCTGGCTGCTGGGGATGCTCCACGTCTTCACGCACATCTACAACGTCGCGCTGCTGCCGCTCTACCTGCTCATCAAGCGCGACTTCGGTTTCGCGAGCGAGGGCCAGGCCACCTCGCTCGTCACGATCCTGATGCTGGCGTATTTCGTGCCCAGCTACTGGCAGGGAATTCTCGCCGATAAATTCAATCGCAAAAAACTCCTCACCTTCGGCCTCGCGCTGAACGGCATCGCCTTCGTCGCGCTCGCCTACGCGCCGAACTACGCTTGCGCCGTCGCGGCGGTCGTCGTCGCGGGCTTGGGCGGAAGTTTCTATCACCCGGCGGCGACGGCGATGATCGCGCGGCTGTTCCCGGCCAGCACCGGCAAAGCCTTCGGCCTCGTCGGCATCGGCGCAGGTTTGGGCTTCTGCTTCGGGCCGGTGTTCAGCGGCTGGCGCGCGGGCATGTTGGAGGCGGCGCGCGGCGCGGCGGCGTGGCGCGAACCGGTCTTGGAACTCGGCATTCTCGGCCTGCTCGCGGCGGGAATTTTCTGGTGGCTGGCCGACGAAGAAAAGCCGCTGCCCGCCGGCGCGCGCAAAATCATTCCCGGCGACAAACTTTTCCCGACCCGCGCGCTCTACGTTTTTTTCTACGCGGCGGCATTCGCCTTCGGCCTGCGCGATTTCGCGGGCGCGAGCATGGGCAGCCTCGGCTCGCTGTTTTTGCAGCAGGCGCGCGGCTTCGATACCCGCGCCACGGGACTCGCGTTGTGCGTGATGTTCCTGGCCAGCGCGGTCGGCAATCCGCTGCTTGGCCGGTTGAGCGATTCCGGCCGCAAACGCTGGATGACAACCGTGCTGATACTCGCCGCGCTGCTCGTGGCGGCGTTTCCGCACGTCCCAGTGGGCGCGACGCTGCCGATGTTCGCGGCCTACGGATTTTTCTTCATGGCCAGCTACCCGATGGTCGAGGCGCTGCTGATGGAATCCGTGCCGGACGCGGTGCGCGGGCGGATTTACGGGATGTTCATCACCGTCGGCGGGCTGGTGGGCCAACTCTCGCACTGGATTGTCGGCGACCAGGTCAAGCGCATGGGCGCCGCCGCGCATGAGCCGGGCAGTTACTTCCTGCTCTACGCCGCGCTCGCCGGCTTGCTGTTGCTGACGCTCGCGGGCTTGCCGTGCCTGCACGCCATCCGCAAACGCGAGCATCTCGACTCGGTGACCCACACCACTCACTCCGCCCTCGAATGAATCTACCCAACTATTTCATCGCCGACCTGCCGCACGCGGAACTCACGCCCGCGATGGTCACCGAGACGTGCCAGGAGCTGAAGCGCAACCGCGCCAAATACCTCGCCGCGCGCTCCACGGCGGACATGGTGAACCTCC
>JAPLTZ010000078.1 GCA_026397895.1 Verrucomicrobiota bacterium
AGGAGTTCGGCAAACACATCCTGCTGGTCAACTTCAACAACTACGTCGAGAAATTCGCCCACTGGCACAACGTGCCCATCCGTGGCGAAAACAAGCCGATGCCCAACGCCACCGCCGATGGCATCACCATCATCAATTTCGGCATGGGCAGCGCCAGCGCGGCGACCATCATGGATCTCCTCACCGCCGTCAGTCCCGAGGCCGTGCTGTTCCTCGGTAAATGCGGCGGGCTGAAACACGTGGCCAAACTTGGCTCGCTCGTGCTGCCCATCGCCGCCATCCGCGGTGAGGGCGCATCGAACGATTATTACCCGCCAGAAGTCCCCGCGCTGCCCGCGTTCAGCTTGCAGAAAGCGATTTCAACGACCATCCGCGACCACAAACGCGATTACTGGACCGGCACCGTTTACACCACCAACCGCCGGGTGTGGGAGCACGACGATAATTTCAAAAAATATCTCCGCAAGATCCGCTGCATCGGCATCGACATGGAGACGGCCACGATTTTCATCACCGGCTTCGCCAACGAAATCCCCACCGGCGCGCTCCTGCTCGTCTCCGACCAGCCGATGACACCCGAGGGCGTGAAGACCGCAGCGAGCGACCAGAAGATCACCCAGGAGTTCCTCGACAAGCACCTGCGCATCGGGATTGATTCGCTGCACCAACTCATCAACCGCGGCCTGACGGTGAAGCACCTGAAGTTCTAGCGCGTCATCAGGATTGACCGCAGCGGGCGGGCGGGTAATTTATCCACCGTGCCGACTTATGAATACGCCTGCGCCAAATGCGGGCAACAGTTTGAAAAGTTCCAACCCATCGCGGACTCCGCGCTAACCATCTGCCCCAAGGACCTGTGCGGTCAGAAACGCTGGGGCAAGGGCAAGGTCAAGCGCGTCATCGGCGCGGGCGCGGGGCTGATTTTCAAGGGCAGCGGTTTTTACATCACCGACTATCGCAGCGAAGGCTACAAAGCTTCCGCGAAAAAAGAATCCACCGCCGCCAGCCCCGCCGCACCCGCGCCCGCCAAACCGGAAACCAAGCCCGCCGCCCCGGCCAAAAAAACCTAGCCCGCCGTTTGGCGGCCGACCGGATCATGAACCAACACGCGGTCATCCTGCTGCTTTCGTTGTTCGCGGCGTTGCCGGGCTGGGGACAGACCGCCGGCGCTTCCGCCATCAGCCGCACTGGGCAATTCGCCGTTTACAGCATCGCCGCCGCGCGCGGCGCGGGGCCGGAGCTGGCGGCCAACCGTTCGCTGATCCGGCTCGAGCCGACCTTGCTGGCGGTTTCCTGCGAACGCATCAAACAGGCTTTGCTGAACACCCTGAACGCCGCCGACCAATGGCGCGGCAAAATCCGCATCGTGCTGCACCCGTTCCGCAGCGGCGATGAAAACATCGTCGTCACCTCCGAGCGGTTTGCCGATGGCTGGAATTACCGCATGGACCTGCCGGACGCCATCGAACCGGCCCGGTTCGTCCACGCCCTGACCCAAGTGTTGCTGCTCGAAATCGCCAACCGCTCCGCCCGCGATCAATCCGCCCAGCTCCCGGCCTGGCTGTCAGAAGGGCTGCCGCCCCTCGTGCTCGCCAACAGCGGCATGGAACTTGTGCTCCAAGCCACCCCCGCCGGTGCGGGCAACAATCTGACCAGCCGCGCCACCGTCCGCGATTCCCGCCCCACCGACCCGCTGAAGCAGGCCCGGGAAATTTTGAGCGGCCAGACCCCGTTGAGCCTTGAAAAACTCGGCCGCCCGCCCGGGGAGGCGGAGGCGGAAATCTTTCGCGGCAGCGCGACCATCTTCGTCCACGAACTGCTGCAATTGAAGAACGGCGGCCAATGCCTCGTCGCCCTGCTGCCCGAGTTGCCGTGGGACCCCGATTGGCGGGTGGCTTTTCTCAAAGCCTTCCGGCCCCACTTCCGCCGCGAGGTTGATTTAGCCAAGTGGTGGTCGCTCCAATCCATCTACATCGCCGGCCACACCCCCGCCAAAACCTGGTCGCGCGCCGAAAGTCTGGACAAACTCGATGAAATTTTACGCTGCCCGCTCCAGGTCCAGATCGCCACCAACGACGAACCCTTCCAGACCGATGTGCCGCTGCAATCCATCATCCAACGCTGCGAACTCCCGCAACAGACCGCCGTGCTGCGCGACAAGATGAACCAGCTCTCCGCGTTGCGGTCGCGCACCTCCTCCGACCTCGCCGGCCTCGTCGAGCAATACCGCCGCGTGCTGGAAACCTACCTCCGCAAAGTCAGCGACGACGACGAAGCCGGACATAACCCGCCCCCCGCCGGACGACATCCGGCCGGCAAGTCCGCGAAGCATTCCCCGTCGCCCGCCGACCGCAACCCCATCGTGAAAGAAACGCTGCTGCAGTTGGGAGTGCTGGATCAACGGCGAGAGACCTGGCAATCGCTGTTGAAAAAGCTGCCCGCCGCCCCGCCGGCCCCGTGAAAAGCACGCTTGCATTCCGCTCCGCTTCCACTAATTTACCCCGGTCTGCACGGAAGCGAGCGTAGCTCAGCCTGGTAGAGCATCACGTTGCCAACGTGAGTGTCGAGGGTTCGAATCCCTTCGCTCGCTCCAATTTTCTCCCATTTCCCCCCAACCACGGCTCACACACGCCCGGCATACCCGTCCGCGCCTGTCAGCGGTTTCAAAAACGGAGGTGGCGCAAACGGGCGCGGGTTGGCGAAGCGATCGAACCGCCTGCAGGCGGGCCTCCAAACGGGGGCGGTGGCAAAATGCGCCCGACGCCGCATATCACCATTCACATCACCATATTTAGTCCTTCCATTTTCGCCGCGCCGTTTTAGATTCACGGCTCAATTTTATTGAATTATATGGCTGCTGATACCTCCGTAGTGAAACCCGTCGAAGCGCCCGCGCTCGCGCCGCTCAAACTCAAATCCAAACTCGCGTCCACGCCCGCCGCCGCGCCGAAATTTACGGCGACGGTCAAGAACGCCGCCGGCGCGGATGTCACCCTCGCCGACCCGCGCGCCAGCCGCGCGGCGGTTGCGCTCATGGACGTCCACGCCGTCAACGGCGGCGCGGCCTGCCATTGGGGCGGCCCGGCGGCCTTCGCGGAAATCATGTCGGCGGTTCACGGCGTCATGTTCGCGACCAGCGGGCGTCCGTGGCACGAGGCGTTCAACTTCGTCAACGACGCCGGCCACGCGGAGAACGGCGTCTACGCCTTGCGCGCGCTTTACGGCTTCGACGGCATGACGCTCGACACGTTGAAAGGTTTCCGCAGCATCGCCAGCAAGCTCACCGGCCACGGCGAATCGCATCTGAATCCCGAAGGCGTGCTGTTGAGCAACGGCCCGCTCGGCTCGTCGCTCCCGCAGGCGCAGGGTCTCGCCATCGGCGACAAACTCGCGCAGCGCGACCGCGTCACCCTCTGCGTCGTCAGCGACGGCGCGAGCATGGAAGGCGAAGCCAAGGAAGCCTTCGCCGCCATCCCCGGCCTCGCCGCCAAGGGCAAGGTGAACCCGTTCGTGATGATTATTTCCGACAACGACACCAAGCTCTCCGGCCGCATCACGAAAGATTCGTTCAGCATGAGCCCCACGTTCAGCAGCATCGGCGGGCTGGGCTGGAACGTCATTCCCGTCGCGAACGGAAACAATTTGCAGGACGTCTATCTCGCGCTCGAAAAAGCCGTCGCCGCCGCGAAGGCCGACCCGACCAAGCCCGTGTGCCTCCTCGCCAAGACCGTGAAGGGCTACGGCGTGAAGGCCACGATGGAAAGCGCGTCCGGCGGCCACGGCTTCCCGCTCGCGAACGGCGAGAAGATCATCGCGTTCGTGGACGAAATCTGGGGCGGCCAGACGCCCGCCGAATTTTCCGCGTGGGCGAAAGCCTTGCGCGCCGATTGGGAAACCAAGGAAGCCGCGAAGAAAGCCAAGGCCGATGCCGCCGCCGCGTCTGGTGTTCCTGCTCCGGTAAAACCGAAGACCGACAAAGTGCAGGCCGGCCTCGGCAAAGCCGCCATCCGCGCCGCGATGGAAGGTTTCCCCGTGTTCTCCGTCTCGTCCGACGTGCAAGGCTCGACCGGCATCAGCAGTTTTCACAAGAGTTGCCCCGACCGCTTCATCGAGGTCGGCATCGCCGAGGCGAACATGGTCAGCACCGCCGCCGGGTTGTCGAAGGCCGGTTTCATTCCCATCGTGGACACGTTCGGGCAGTTCGGCGTGACGAAGGGCAATTTGCCGCTGACGATGGCCGCGCTCTCGCAAGCGCCCGTCATCGCGCTGTTCTCGCACGTCGGCTTTCAGGACGCCGCCGACGGCGCGAGCCATCAGGCGACGACGTATTTCGCCGCGCTCTCGGCCATCCCGCACACCTGCGTCATCGCGCCGAGCTGCTCGGACGAGGCGGAGTCTTTGATGTATGAAGCTATTCAGCGCTTCGCCGCCGACCGCGCGGCGGGCAAGGACGGCGAGAATTACATCTTCTTCGTGGGCCGCGAAAATTATCCGCTGACGTGGATCGAAGGCGCGAAGTTCCCGTGGGGCAAGGCGCAGGTGCTCGCC
>JAPLTZ010000415.1 GCA_026397895.1 Verrucomicrobiota bacterium
AACACGCCGGTCATGGCGTTGAAGCGGTCCGTCAAACCGCTCGTCTTGTCCCACCGCAGGCCCAGGTTGACGGTCAGCTTCGGCGTCAGCTTGAAGTCGTCCTGTACGAACATGGTGCTGTAGAACATCTGCTGCGCCGGCGCGGCATTCACCGCAATGCTTCCACCGCCCACGCCGAACAGGAAACTCGCTACTTCGTCGCCTGCCGCCAGCGTCGCCACGTCCGGGTCCGGTCCCTGAGTGTCGCCGCGGCCGAAGCTGAACTGTCCGGCATCATAGCCGCCATTGTAAATGTAGATGCGCTCCATGCGCACCTGTCCGCCGACCTTGATGTTGTGCTTGCCCAGGAACTTCGACCACGTCACGTCAAAGTTGTTCACCTGGTCAGGAACGTAGCTGCCCGCCGCCGCACCCGCGCCGGCAAACAGGTTGCTGCCGCCGATGTTCGAGCCGCCGTAGGAGAACACCGGAAATGCCGGCCTCGCCTGCGATTGGAACAGCGAGCCGAATCCCAGATCCTTCGGTGTCGCCCTGGTGCGTGGAAGTTCCAGGCTCCCAGTGACGTAACGCTCCATGCCGGCGCGAATGCTCAGCACGCTGGTAGGTGAAATGGTGTGCGTCAGGTCCACCACGGCGTTGTGATTGGCGCGGATGAACGGCCAGCCGGCGTTAATCTCGGCCGCCGAATCGGGATAAAATTCAACCGCCGTCTCCTTGTAGTCGGTGCGGATCTCGCGGACCATCAGCTTTGTCTTCTGGCTGATGTTCCAGTCGATGCGCGGCATGAACTCCAGGTAGGCCTTGGTCGCCTTCGCGCTGCCGGTGGGTGCGTAGTTGGTCGCCTTCACCTGTAGCGGAGCCGTCGAGTTCGGCAGCGGAATGTACTTCCATAACGCCTTGGCCACCGGGTTGATCCGGCTCGCCGGAATCACGTTCTTCCCGCTCACAGTGGAAATCGGTTGGCGCGTGTATTTGCCCGTCGCCGCGTTGTAGGTGGTCGAAAACGGATCGTAAATCGTCACCTCCCGCAGTACCCCGCCCTGGGAATACAACGTCGACGTGAAGTCGCCGTCGCGCTCCTTCTGCGTCGGCACATAACCGGAGAAGCTCTTCACGTCGTTGCTCTGGCTGACGTGGTACTTGCCGGTGAAGAAGAGCTTGTCGCGGAAGATGCGCCCCGTTACTACGCCACCCTGGGTGTTGTAGACCAGGCGCGTGCGCGGCAGTCCCTGGCGGTTGCGCTCAAAGTGGTTGGCGTTGAGCCCGGTGTTCCGGAAGAAGGTGTACAACTCGCCGTGAAACTCGTTGCTGCCCGACTTCGTCGTCACGTTGATCACGCCGCCCGTCGTGTTGCCGTATTCGGCCGAGTAAGCATTGGTGATCACCTTCACTTCGGCCGTCGATTCCTGGGTCGGAATGATGCCGTAGTTGTGGCCGCCGTAGCTGGTGCGGTTCGGAACGCCGTCCAGCACCATCTCGTTGGTGCGCTCCTGGCCGCCGTTGATCATGAATCCTGACGCGCCGGAATTGCCCGATGGCGTCATGCCCCGGTCGCCGCCGGCTACCACCACGCCCGGCGCGCTCGGCAGAATGCTCATCACCACCCGCTGTACCGTCGGCGTGTAGAGCGTCCGCATCCGGTCGATCTCGCCACCCCGGTCGGCATT
>JAPLTZ010000412.1 GCA_026397895.1 Verrucomicrobiota bacterium
CAGATCAACAAGCCCGACGCGTTCAACCGCCACCGCCCGTTCTTCCTGCAAGTGAACTACGCCCTGCCCCGTGTGAACAATCTCGACTCCGCCGAGCCTTACGAACTCGAGCCGTGGCCGCGCGCCGAGAAATACCAGGCCGCCGCCATCGCCCGCCTCGACGCCAACATCGGCAAAATTCTGGAGCAGCTCAAAACCTTGCAGCAGGAAAGCAATGTCGTCGTCGTCGTCACCGGCGCGGGCGAGCCGGGCGAACCGAAATTCCACAAGCGCGCCGGGCCGTTCACCGCCGGCGGCTTGCGCGAGGCGGGCCTCCGCGTGCCGCTCATCGTCTGGTCGCCCGGCAAAGTGAAAGCCGGCGAGGAAAACTTCCTGCCGTGCGCCGCGTGGGACATCCTGCCGACGTTCGCCGAGATCGCCCGCGCCCAGACGCCGGAGCGGGCGGACGGCATTTCCCTGTGGCAACAGTTGCAGGGCCGCGCCCAGCCGCAGCGCCATGAATTTCTGTTCTGGGAACTGCGCACCAACAGCCTGCCGCAAGCCGTCCGCACGGGCGATTGGAAAGCGGTCCGCCCGGAGGCCGGCAAACCGTGGGAACTCTACAGCCTCATCGCCGACCGCGCGGAGCAAACCGACCTCGCCGACAAACATCCCGAAGTCATCGCCCAGATCGAGGCCCACCTGAAAAGCCGCCGCCAGCCGTAACAAACCCGCCCTGCGCCGCGTCTGGGGAGGCGAACCCGTCCGTTCCAAGAATTATGAAACACCCCATTCTCACCCTCGCCACGCTGCTGGCTGCCGCCCTGAATATTTTCGCCGCCCCCGAAATCCCCGGCGCGGAAAAACTCACCTACAAAACCATCGGCGACACGAACCTCAGCCTGTTCGTCTTCAAACCCGAAGGCCACCAGGCCGCCGACAAACGCCCCGCCATCGTTTTCTATCACGGCGGCGGCTGGCGCGGCGGCAACCCCGGCGCACTCATGCCGCAATGCCGTTACCTCGCCGCGCGCGGCATGGTCGCCATCTCCGTGCAATACCGCCTCGCCCCCGCCGTCAAGGTGGACGGCTGCGTGCGCGACGCCCGCTCCGCCCTCCGCTGGGTGCGCGCCCACGCCGCCGAACTCGGCATCGACCCCGACCGCATCGCGGCGGGCGGCGGCTCCGCCGGCGGCCACCTCGCCGCCGCCATCGCCACGCTCGACGGCTTCGACGAACCGGGCGAGGATTTGAAAATCAGCGCCCGCCCGAACGCGCTCGTCCTTTTCAACCCCGCCGTCATCCTCGCGCCGGTGGACGGCGTGGATATCCAGCCCAACAAACCTACGCCCAAGGAGCCGACCATTTCCGAGCGGCTGGGCGTGGAGGCGAAAACAGTTTCGCCTTACCACCACATCAAGCCCGGCCTGCCGCCCGCCCTCATCATGCACGGCACGGCGGACACCACCGTGCCGTTCCGGGTCGCGGAGATGTTCACCGAGGCGATGAAAAAGGCCGGCAACCGCTGCGAACTCGTCCCCTACAAGGATCAGACGCACTCGTTCTTCAACCTCGGCAAGAGCCGCGAGAACTTCATCGGCACGATGCAGGACACGGATAAATTCCTCGCCTCGCTCGGCTGGCTGCAAGGCCCGCCCACCGTGGCGGGCATGGTGGACAAACTGCGCTGACCGGAAACGCCGCCGCCGATGGCGCGGATGCCCGCAGATTTTTTGGAGTGCGCGGGCATGACCGCGCTTTGGAACTGGGAGACATGTCTCCCAGTGGGAAAGCGGCGACGTGTCGCCGCACTCCAAGACCTCGCGGAATTTGTAGCCGGGCTTGTGAAAGCGCGGAAGTCCGGCATCAGCCGCTGCATCCTGCTGGTTTTCAACAGGGAATAGCTTCAATGCGGGCCGAAAAACTGTTTTTTGACCCGCCCGCGCGTCCGGGAGGGGCAAAACGGAGGATTTTGACCCTGCCGCACGTGCGGGAGGGCCAAAACGCTGCATTTTGAGCCAGCCGGGAACGCGGGCGGCTCAAAACGGAAGATTCTGA
>JAPLTZ010000247.1 GCA_026397895.1 Verrucomicrobiota bacterium
CGGGCGCGACGGCGAGGCGCTTGAACACTTCGCCCAGCTCGATGCCACAGAACACGCGGCCCTTGCCGACGGCGTGTTCGGTGGCTTTCACGCCGTCGCAATCGCCCCAAAGTTCCGCCGCGAGTTTTCGCACTTCGGCGTCGGCGGCGGGAAAGTTTTGCAGGCTCGGCGATTCGCCCGGCGCCGGGCCGAGCAGGGTCACGCCGGCGGCGACGAGGTCGCGGATTTTGCGCAGCACTTCCGGGCGCATCGTCGTGCCCGGCGGCAGGACGAGGACGTGATACGCCGGGCCGTCGGGGATGGCGAGCCGGCCCTCCTTGGCCTGCGCGCGTTGGAGCAAAACTTCGGCGTTGATGAAATCGTAGTCGTAGCCGGCGGGCGGCGCGGGCTGGCGCGCGCCGGTCATTTTGGGCGCGTCCTCGCCGATGAAATACGCGATGTCGGCGACGCTGCCGCCCTGTTGCAGCAGGCCCTGGCAGCGGCGCACGTAATCCACCCAGGCCTTGGATTGCTCGAACCAGGTGTTGTGCCGGTTGAACTCCGTGCCGAACCACGCGTTGACGCCGGGCTTGCGGTCGGCCCACGGCTGATGGATGTAGACGTGGAAAACAAAATGGTTGATGCCCTGGCAAAACGCCCAGTCGCCGAGCGATTTGATGCGCGCGGGATAATCGCGGAACGAACGCGGCGAGGTGAACGCCTCGGCGGAAACCACGCGCTTGCCATAGAGATGCGCCGCCGAGGACGCCGCGCGCAATTCGGTGACGTGCTGGCCGGTGGGCGTGTCGCTCGTCACCCAGAATTCGCCGCCGAGGTCGTCGGACTGGCCGCCGTATTGCAGGAACTCGGCGGGGAAACCCCAGTGGCCGTAGTTCTCCAGCCACAGCCGCAGGCCGTGCTGGTGCGCCGCGTCGCGCAGGCCGCCGACGTAATCATACGCGATACGGTCGGCCACGAGCCGGCGCAAGTCCCAGAGAAAGCGGTCGGATTGATTCGCGCTGCCGACGATGCGGCCGGTCAACACCGGCAACCACGGCGCGGGGTCGTAGTTGTAGGTCTGGCGGAACAATTCGCCGAAGCCGTCCGTCCAGTTCTGCGAGCCGACTTCGTAGCTGTCGATGACGACGTGGCGCAGCGCGGAGCGGTCCGCCTGGGGCATGCGCGCGGCGAGCTTGCCGACCATCGCGTCGTAGTGCGCGAAAATCGCGGCGCGGTTCATCTTGTCCACCTCGTAGCCGCGCCCCTCGTCGGTCGTCGGGTGATTGTGCGCGCCGGTGGGCGTCATGCCGGTGCGAAGGATGATCCACTCGCCGGCGGGCACGTCCCAGTTCAACGTGCCGTCGGACGCGAGTTGGGCGGTGAGGTTCTGCACCGCGCCGGGCGCGACGGCGAAGGCGGGCGATTCCGGCTCGGGCGCGGCGGGCCAGAGGTAGGAATTCCACCCCGGGCCGGGCGTGGGGTGCATTTTGCCGAGCTGTTTTTCGACGCTGGATTCCAGCCGCGCCGCGCCGGAGAGTTCGATTTCCGACAGCGTTGGATTTTCCGCGACGGTGTCACTCTTAGCCGAACCCACGGGCGGATTTTCGACGGCGGTGAGCCTGATGGTCAGGCGGAACTTGCGCGCCGTCACCGCCGGAAATGAAACGACCGTCGCGCCGTGAACCATGAAGCCGACGTTGACGGAGTATTGCGGGCGGGAGAGGCCGCGGCGATCCATCGTGAACTCGCGGACGATGCGAAACCCGCCTTGGTCGTCGGCCACGGCGAGCCGGCACTGCGCGGTGAAACTGCCGGCGGCAGGACGCAGCGTGACGCTGCGCGCGGTGAACGGCGCGGCACACTCGAATGTGACGGCGAGCGGCTTGCTCTTGTCGGGCAACTCGCAAACAGTCTGCGAATCGCCGTCCACGAGCTTGGCGATGTCGGGCAACGCCGGCTCGCCAGCAATCTGCGCGTTCGCGGCGGAAAGTTTTTCGCCGTCGGCCTGCGGCGCGGGGAACGCGAGCACGGCCACGTCCTGAAAGATTTCGTTCGGCGCGGGCAGCTTGGCCGAGAATTTTTGCGGGCCGGTGACGCGCGTCTCGGACGAGACGAGGTAGCGCATCGCCTGATTGGTCGCGACCCACGGGCCGCCGGACTGGCTCCAGCCGGGGCTGTTGAAGAGGCCGATGTTGACGCCGACGCGCTTGCCCTCGCGGACGGCGTGCTCGGTGAACTCCCACCAGCGCGGGGAAAAAATCTTCACGTCGCCCAGCGGCGTGTCGGGGTCAACGACGTTGCCGATGAGCGCCTCGCCGATGCCGACGCGGGCCATCGCTTCGAGGTCGCGGGTGATGCCGTCCTTGGAAATATTGTCGCTGATCCAATACCAGTAGCACCACGGGCGCGTCTCGGGCGGCGGGGTGCGGAAATTTTCAGCGAGCGGGTCGGCGGCGACGGCGGCGAATGCGGTCGGCAGAAGCAGCGCGGCGGCGAAGAGGATGGATTTTATTTTCATGGTGGCAGTGCGGAACAAAATCACGGTCTGGGGCCAAAGACGTTGCGGACGGCTTCGAGATAGCCGTAGCGGTATTTGGTGTCGGGTTCGAGGTAGCTGGTCTCGGTCCACTCGTTCCAACTGTTGATGGTGATGAGCGGGGCCGGGCCGGGATGGGCGTCCACGAACGCCTTGGCCTGCCGCAGCGCGGCCTCGAAGTTGGCGGGCGTGTTGTTCTTCATGATGGCGCCCTTGTAGTCGTAGCTCCGCGGGCTGTTGTCCCAGCCGACGGAAACGTGCGGGTAATACTTCGCCGTGTAATTCGTGGCGATGGCGTTCCAGTCACGGACGACGTCTTTCATGATGGCGTTGTAATCGCGGTTCACATCCACGAAATGACAGAACTGGTAGTGAGTGAGCGAGTCGAAGCCTAGTTTCTCCACGGCGTCTTTCTGCGTGCCGAGGTTGTCGCCGGCCACGCCGGAGAGGCTTTGCTTGCTGTCTTTGCGCAGGGAGAGCTGCAGTTCCACGCCCGGGAAGCCGGCCTTCTTCACCTCGGCGCGAAACCAGGCGAGGGCGTCCCTGGCCTGATCAATTCCGCCGAGGCCTTCGATGAATTTGTTCAGGTCGTAGAGCATGAAGACGGGTTTGCCGTTGATCTTGTAATAGGTCGGTTGGGGGAAATATTTTTCGATCCAACGGTGCGCGATCTTCTCGAACTCGGCGCGGTCAACGCTGCCTTTCCAGATCAACGCCTTGTTCTTTTTTGTTAAGGCGGCGTCGGCATTGCGTTTGTCCCAGTTGAGGCCGACGTCGTGATTGGCCCACATAAGGTAGAATTTCATGCGGCTGGAGTTGGTGGCTTTGAGAAATCCGTTGTTCAGGCAGGCTTCGAGGAACGGCAGCCGGTCATACCAATACCAGTCGTAGATGAAAACATTGACGCCGTGGTCGGCGGCGGCGGCAATCTGCATCTCCATGACGCGTGGGTCGGACTCATCAACGCAGCCCCACAGCGGCACGCGCGGCTGGTCGTGCCCCGCGAACCTGGGCTTGCTGCTCATGACGGTCTGCCATTCGCCGATGCCGTCCGGCCAGAAAATCTTCGCGCGGTCGTCCGGGTGATACGACGGCCAGACGAACGCGGCGATGTCGTAGGTTTTGTTGGTGGCGGGCGCGGTTTCGGCTGGGAGCGGGTTGATGCCGGCCAAAGCCAACGCGGCGATGAGGAGCAGGGTTTTGTTCATTGTCAGGGTTGTGGTCGGGTTTGTCAGACGGGCGGCAAAACTTCCGGGTTCACACAGTTCGGCGGACGCCTTCCCGCGCAGACGGCGAGCAGGTTGTCCACGGCAATCATGCCCATCTTGGTGCGCGTGCCGATGGTGGCGCTGCCGAGATGCGGCGCGAGCACGACGTTCTCCAAGCCGAACAGCTCCGGCTCCAGCTGCGGCTCGCGCTCGAACACATCCAGCCCCGCGCCGGCGATGCGTCTGGTTTGCAGCGCGCGGACGAGCGCCTTTTCGTCAATGATCGGGCCGCGCGCGGTGTTGATGACGAGCGCCGTGGGCTTCATCAGCGCGAACTGCGCGTCGCCGAGCAGGTGATGCGTCTCCGGCGTGTAGGCGACGTGCACCGAAAGAAAATCCGACTGGCGCAGCACGTCCGCAAAGCTCGCGCCCGTCGCGCCGGCGGCTTCGGCGGCGGAAACCGGCGAGCGGTTCCAGTAAATCACGCGCATGTCGAACGCTTGCGCGCGTTGCGCCAGCGCGCGGGCGATGCGCCCGAAGCCGATGAGGCCGAGCGTCGCGCCGGAGACATCCGCGCCGAGCATCTGCATGGGATGCCAGCCGTCCCAGCGCCGCGACCGCACGAGCCGGTCGCCTTCGCTGACGCGGCGGGCGGCGGCCAGCAGCAGCGCGAACGCCATGTCCGCCGTGGCGGCGGTGAGCACGCCGGGGGTGTTGGTGACGGGAATTTTGCGGGCGGTGGCGGCGGCGACCTCGATGTTGTTGAAGCCGACGCCGAAGTTGGCGACGACTTTCAGGCCGGGGCAGGCGGCGAGCAGTCCGGCATCCACGCAGTCGGTGATGTTGCAGAGGAGCGCATCGCAGCCGCGCGCGCCGGCGATGATTTCGGCCCGGGTGGCGACGCGGTCGGCGTCGTTCCAAACGAGGTCGGCCTCACGGGCGAGGCGTTCCATGACGGTGGGCGGAAGCAGGCGGGTGAGATAAACTTTCGGCTTCACCGGAACATCATGAGTTTGTTTTATTGCCGTGACAACGCTCTTCCCATCGGAGGAATTTCACACGCCGAGTTTCTTCCGGGCGCGTTCGATGGCGCGCAGGCGGGCGTCGCCTTCGGCGAAGGTGGGGCAGAGCCAGCCGCCTTCGGAAAATTCGTTCCAGTTGTAGATGACAACGGCGTTGGCGGGGTTGACGGCGGGATGGGCCTGATTCCATTCCACGGCTTTCAGGATGTGGGCGGCGATTTCAGCGGGGCGGCCGGGCTGAAACCAATTCGGGCCGTCGCCGTAATCTTTTTTCCACGCCGGACAAACCTGCGTTTCAAAACGCGGGCGCACGTCCCAGCCGGTCATGCAGGTGGGGATGACGGGCTTGTCGGCGCGGCGGAAATAGTCCCAGTTACTTTCCGCGTGGCGCGCGAGCCGGGAATAGGGGTCGCCGTTCGCGCCCATCGGGTGGGCGTAGGACGAGACCGCCTGAAAACCGCCAACCTTGCAGGCTTTGTCCGGGTCGGCGGCGTAAAAATCCATCATGACGAAATACGGGTCGCCCGTGCCTTGCGCGAGGGATTTGATGGCGAGTTTCGCGAGCGACGATTCCACGAGGTCAACCACCTGCCGGTTGGTGCTGACCCCGCTCACGAAACAATAGACGAGCGGGCGGCCGCCGAGCACCTTCTGGTAGCTGGCCTCCTTGAAATAGCCGAGGTAAACGTCCAGATGCTGCCACCACTCGCGCTGGTTGAGGATGATGCAGAAGTTAAGGTCGTGCTTGTGCGCGGACTTGAGATACAGGTCAAGCGCGGTGTGCATCGGTGCGGTGCCGGCGCTCCACGCGGGGTAATCCAGAAACGCCCAGTAGTCCAGCGCGCCGACGGCGTAGGCGATCTCCTTGTCCATCACTTCCTGGCTTGTAAACCGCGCCTGGATTTTGTCCGGCGCGAGCACTTCGCCGTAGAACGGGATGCGGTCGTGGAATTTTTCGGGGCTCAACGCCGCCTCGTTCCAGAGGCCGTGCTGAAAGCCTTCCGCCGCGCCGAGGTCGCCGACCCAGACATCCCAGCGGATGGCGCCGATGACGGCCTTGGGCAATTGCGCCCGCTCGCCTTCGGGCAGTTTCACGAGGCTGAAGCTGTCCACGATGACATCGAAATTCGTCCGCGATGACATGTAAACATACGCCGCCTTCAGCGTGCCCGTCCAATTCACGACGCTGCGGACGGACAGTGTCTGGAACTCCGCCGCCGTGATTTCGGTTTCCGCCGTGGGAATCCATTTCGTGCCGGCGTCGTCCTCGATGCGCAGGACGACGAGCATTTTGTCCGGCTGCGAAACCGCCTTGAGCGCGCCGGCCAACTCGTAGAAGCCCGCGCCGTTTTTCACCAGCACGTCGCGCACATTCTGGATGGGGCTGGCGTAGCGCAACTCGCGGTTGGTGACCTTGACCGCCTTGCCGCTCGCGCCGCCCGCGATGACTTCGCCGGTGAATTTCAACTGTTTGCTCCAGCCCGTCAGGCCGTTCTCGAAGCCGCCGTTCTGCACCAGTTCCACGCCGGTCGCGGCGGCGGCGCTGGCGAGGCTGAGATTGTCAACGATGACGTCGGCGGGCTTGGCGTCGCTTTGCGGGGAAACAAAATAAATCAGCGCCGCCTTCAACGTGCCCGTCCATTTCAACGTCCGCAGAC
>JAPLTZ010000282.1 GCA_026397895.1 Verrucomicrobiota bacterium
CCATCAAGCTCATGGCGCACAAGAACGTGGGCGCATTGCTCGTGATGGACGGCGAGAAACTCGTCGGCGTGGTCACGGAGCGCGATTACACCCGCAAGGTGGCGATCAAAGGCAAGTCCTCGAAGGAGACGGCGGTGCGGGAAATCATTTCCGCCAACGTCATCACCGTCACGCCGCATCATTCGGTGGAGGAGTGCATGAAGCTCATGACGGAAAACCGCATCCGCCACCTGCCGGTGGTTGACGGTGAAAAAGTCCTCGGCGTCATCTCCATCGGCGACCTCGTGAACTGGACGATTTCCGCCCAGAGCGCGACCATCGAGCAGATGCACCAGTATATCTCCGGCGGCTATCCGACGAATTGATTTGCCGGTTCGGGGCGAAGATTTTCAACCGGGGTCAACCAGGAACTTGATATGAAACCACTGCTTGTTATCTCGCTCGCGCTGAACCTCGGCCTGGTTGCCGGCATCGGCGTGATCCTCAACAAACGCTCCGCGCCCGCGCCCGTGGCGGTTGCCGCCGCGCCTGTCGTCGCTAAGACCGCTAATGCCGTGTCCAAAGCCGCTGTCGCGCCGTCCGGGGGCACGAACCTCGTGGGGCAGAAGTTCGACTGGCGCTCTGTCGAATCCGAGGACTACAAGAAATACATCGCCAACCTCCGCGCCATCGGCTGCCCGGAAGCCACCATTCGCGATATCATCCTGGCCGACGTGAACAAAATGTTCGCCGACCGCAAGCAGGCGCTCAAGAAGCCGGTCGAGAAATTCAAGTTCTGGGAGACCGGCGTGAAGAGCATGGCTAAGATGATGGGCGGCGCGCTGGACGAGGAGGCCATCAAGCAGCGCCAGGCCCTCGCCGCCGAGAAGCGCGCCATCATCAAGGAACTGCTCGGCATCGAGCCCGACGAGAAGCCTGACCTCATGGCCGGCTTCAACCCGTTTGATACCATGCTGGATTTTCTGCCGGCCGACAAGCAGACCAAGCTCATGGAACTCATGCAGACCATGCAGGCCAAGCAAATGAAAGCCCTCGGCGACGGCGCGCCCGACGCCGACGGCATGAAGAACATGCAAAAGGCGCAGAAAGAAATGGAGGACGAGATCGCCAAAATCCTCACCCCCTCCGAATTTGAGGACTACCAGCTCCGCCTTTCCCAGACCGCCATGATGTTGCGCATGCAGCTCGGCGGCTTCAGCCCCACCGAACAGGAATTCCGCGACATCTTCAAATACCAGAAAGCTTTCGACGACCAATACAGCATGTTCGACGCCGGCACGGATGACAAAGCCGAGCAGGACAAACGCAAGGCTGCCCAGACGGAACTCGACACCCAGATCAAAGCCACCCTCGGCGACCAACGCTACGCCGATTACCAGCGCGAGAAAGATTTTGAATACCAGTCCATCGCCAAAATTGCCGAGAAACAAGGATTACCCAAGGAGGCCGGTGTCAAAATCTACGACATGAAGGCCGTCGCCCAGGAACAGGCCAAAGCCATTCGCAATGACAAAACCCTCACTGGTGAGCAGCGCCAGACCGCTCTTGCTGGGATTCGCGCCGAGACCGAGAAAGCCATGCAAGAAACCCTCGGCGAAAAAGGCTACAATGCCTACAAGAAAAACGCCTATTGGCTAAACACCATTTACGTCGAGCCCAAAGCAGCCCCGGCTTCGGATGATGCCGCCCAGTGACCGGTCGTTTATTTATTAACTGCAATCCGGCAGGCTGCGGTAAACTTTTCCATGACCGAACAAAAATCTTTTCTACCCGCGACCAAAGTCAACATCGCCGTCGTCGGCCTGGGCTTCATGGGCGTCACACATCTGCGGGCTTATCTCGAAAATGAAACCGCGCGTGTCGTTGCGGTGTGCGACGCCACGCGCGTGCCGGTGAACGGCGTCCTGCAAGGCGTCGCCGGCAATATCAAGAAGTCCGACGACATCAACCTCGGCCCGCAGGTGAAGGTCTATCGCAAGCTCGAAGAACTCCTCGCCGACCCGGACGTGGAGCTCGTTGACCTCTGCACGCCCACGCCGTTGCATCCGGAGCAAGCCATCGCCGCGCTCCGCGTCGGCAAGCACGTCCTCTGCGAAAAGCCGCTTGCCCGCACCTCGGCGGCGGCGCGGAAAATCGCGGCGGTCGCGGAATCATCGCCGGGCTTTCTGATGCCGGCGATGTGCATGCGCTTCTGGCCCGGCTGGGCGTGGCTCAAGCAGATCGTCGCGGAGAAAACCTACGGGAAAATTCTGGCCGCGCGTTTCCGTCGGATGTCCGAGATGCCCGGCTGGAGCAAGTCCAGCACCTACGCCGGCGGCGACCTCGGCGGGGCGTTGTTCGATTTGCACATCCACGACACGGACTTCGTGAACTTCCTTTTCGGCCGGCCAGAAAGTGTTTTTTCCACCGGCGTCACGGGTGCGGGCGGCTCGATCAATCACGTCGTCACGCAATACCATTATCCCGGCGGCCCGGCGGTCTATGCGGAGGGAAGCTGGCTGTTGACGCAGGGATTCCAGATGGCGTTCACGCTCCACTGCGAGCGTGCGACGCTGGACTTCGATCTCGCGCACGGCGCGGAGGCGTTGCAGGTCTCCGAGCCGGGTCAGCCCGCGCGCACCGTCGCGTGCGACGGCCCGGACGGTTACGGCGCGGAGGTGCGTTACTTCGTGGACTGCGTGGCCGGCAAACGTCCGCCGCAAATCGTGACCGCGCGCGACGGAGTGACGGCGTTGGAAATCTGCGAGGCCGAGGAAAAATCCATCCGCACCGGCATGGTGGTGAAACTGCTTTGACTCTTGGCGGTCGGTGGCAGAGTCAGGGCGAGGTGGCGCTGGTGGCCGGGGTGTTGGTGGTCAGCGGGTGGGCGGCCAGCCAGTGGGCGAGTTGTTGTCCGGCTTCTTGGGCAAAGACCCGCGCGCCATACTGGTTCATGTGCCAGGCGTCCAGGTAGTGGGTGTCGGGCAGCGTGGGCACCGCTGGGGATAGCGCGATGAGGTTTTTGTGTTTGCGGGTCATCTTGTTGAGGAACGCGGTGTAGGTTTCGGTGCTGTGAAGATGACCGGTTTTTTCCAGGAGCAGTTCGGGGACGGGCAGGCTCAGCCAGACGATCCAGATGCCGTTGGCTTCGGCCAACCGGCAGAATTTGTCGAGATACATCTCGTTATACGGGTGGATGGCGATGGGGGCGGAGAGGATGGGCGGGATGTTTTTTTTGTCGATGATGGAGACGGTCGGGACGGGGGGTTGTTGGTCGGCTTCCGTGATTTTGGCGCGGGTGTTCTGCACCGAAGTGATCGGGTCTTCCAAACGGCGGAAGAAAGCGGTGTCGCCGGCGGTGACGGCTTTGTAAAATTCCTCCCGGTAGCGCAGGGTGTAGCTGAACCGGCAGAGGGTGCCGTAGAACCAATCGCTCAGGTTTACGCCGTCGCGCAACAGATGCAGGGATTCTGCCGGCGTGGCGAACCGGGCGAGGAAGCGATCCAACAAAGGATCGCCCCAAACGAACGGGTGCGGCGCCAGCACGATCAGTTTGGGCGGTTTGTTCGCGGCGATCTGGCGGCGGAGGACGTAGTAGTTGAAGAGCGGCGAGGTGCCGGGGAGGGCGTAGTTGCTCACTTGGTAGCCTTGGCCGACGAATCTTTCGAGCAACGAGGCGCGCAGGGCGCTGGTGGCGCTGTCGCCCATGAGCTGGATGTCGGTCGGCGGCAGGTAACGGATTTCCTCCGCGCGATGCTGGATGGTGCGGGTCATGAACCCTTCCGGCATCACGCGCAGGGCGGTTTCAATGACCAGCACGCCAATCACAAACAGCCAGAGCGGAGTGAGGCTCTGGCCGTCCGCCACGGCGGGCGAGGGCTTGTCAGAATGCGAAATAGATGAATTGGTCTCCACCGGTGACTCCCATGATAAGGATTAGGTAGAACAGGAACAGGAACGTCGCGGCGACCAGCACGGGTCGGCGGCGGACAAAGAACCACGGGTTCTTCGTCAGAAAGACGGGGGTTTCCATGAGCAGGATGAGCGCGCAATACGGCAGCATCTTGATCAGCAGCGGCAGGAAGCCGGCCTGGAATTGGAAACGGAAGATGCCGGCGGTGGCGCTGCAAATCTGTTCCCACGACCCGAGGCGGAAAAGGAGCATGCCGTAGATTGTCAGCAGGAAATTTCCGGCGATGCAGGCCGCCCGCGAGAGATGCGAATGCCTCCGTTCACCCCGCCAGGCAACGTAGGTGCGATGCAGTGACAGGATCAGCCCCTGGTAGGCGCCCCAGATGACGTAGCTCCACGCCGGCCCGTGCCAGAGGCCGCCAATGAGCATCGTGATGATAAGATTCAGCCAGGTGCGGAATGTTCCGTGCCGGCTGCCGCCCAGCGGAATGTAGAGATAATCGCGCAGCCACGAACCCAGGCTGATGTGCCAGCGCCGCCAGAAGTCCTGCGGGCTGGTGGCGAAATAGGGGAATTGAAAGTTATCCATCAGCGTTATGCCGAACCACCGCGCCACGCCGCGGGCGATGTCGGTGTAACCGCTGAAATCGGCGTAAACCGTGAATGTGAAACCCACAGCAGCAAGCACCACGTCGCCGGCGGTGAAGTCGTGCTGCTGGTAGATGCGGGCGATTTTCAGCGCGAGGTTGTCGGCGATGACCACCTTTTTGCAGTAGCCCCACAGCACCAGATACAATCCTTCCACGAGGTCGGCGTTGGTGATGGGGCGCGGATTTTGAATCTGGGGCAGCAGGTGGTTGGCCCGCTCGATGGGGCCGGCCACCAACTGCGGGAAGAAAGTTTTGAACAGCAGAAAATCGCGCAGGTCGCGGCACGCCGGCGTGACGCCGCGATACACGTCCACGATGTAGGCGATGGCCTGAAACGTGTAAAACGAAACGCCCACCGGCAGGATGAACGTAATCGTCTTCGCCGCCGACATGAGCCCGACATGGGCGAGGAGCGCCGTGACGTTTTCCAGAAAGAAGCCGCGGTATTTGAAATAGCAGAGCAACCCGACGCAGATCGAGACGCTGACGGTGCACCAGGCGCGTTTCTCGCGGGGCGACCGCGCGTCGGTCATCCGGATTGCGGCGACGTAGGCCGTCAGGCAGTTGAAGCTCAACAGGCCGAGGTAATGCCAGTCCCACCAGCCGTAAAAAACAAACCCGGCGATGAGCAGCACCCAGTTGCGCAGACGCAATCCCGCCAATCGCACCACCGCCAGCACGACCGCCAGGAAAATGACAAAATCAATGGAGTTGAAAAGCATTTACGCGCGGAAGCTTTGCCCCTGCGGCGCGGCGCGACCGGCGGGAGATGGCTTAAAAAAAATTGAGGCTTGTTTGGACATTGGCGGCGGCGGCAAACGGATTTTTGTGGGCGAAAAGTATTGCCCCACCCATCAAAGTCAAGCGCGGACTTGGTCGGCCGCGAAAGTCGAAAATCGCGGAAGCGCCGCCGCCGGGTTCGGCTGTGGCGCCGGGCGGTTTCCGGGTCTAACCCCGCTTGCCAAGCCGCGCGTCGCGCTCTATTCTCACGCCCATCACTATGAACAACTCACATCGCGGCAAACTCTTCATCATGATGGTGCTCGAATTCTTCATCTGGGGCGCGTGGCTCCCGCTGATTTTCGGCTACCTGCCCAGCCTCGGCTTCACGCCCGGCGAGCAATCGTGGATTCTCAACGCCTTCCCTTCTCAACGCCTTCCCTATTGCCGCCATCGTCGGACTGTTCTTCAGCAACCAGTTTGCCGACCGCAATTTCGCGGCGGAAAAATTCCTCGCGTTCAGCCACCTCGTCGGCGGCGTGGCGATGCTCGGGCTGGCGTTCACGAAAGCCTTCTGGCCGTTCTTCGGGTTGATGCTCGTCCACTGCCTGCTCTATGTGCCGACGATTTCCATCACCAACTCCATCGCGTTCGCGAACATGAAGGACGCCACCAAGGAATTCGGCCTCGTCCGCATGGGCGGCACCATCGGCTGGATTCTCGCCGCGTGGCCGTTCACCTTCATCCTCGTGGACTGGGCCAAAGTGCATGACGCCAACCCGCAGGGCATCGTCGCCTGGCTCGGCGCGGTGTTGAGCTCCGGCCTCACCGGCGACGCGCTCAAGAACGCCACCCGCTACACCTACGTCGTGGCGGGCGTGGCGTCGCTGGCGCTGGCGGCGTTCAGCTTCGTGCTGCCGCACACGCCGCCCAAGAAGAAGAGCGAGGGCGCGGAAGAAAGTTTTGCGTGGCTCGAAGCGATGAAGCTCCTGAAACATCCGTTCATCCTCGTGCTGTTTCTGGTGACGCTGGTGGATTCGTTCGTGCACAACTGCTATTTCAACTGGACCGGCTCGTTCCTCGGCGCGGCGAAGGAAGCCGGCGGCGTGGGCATTCCCGGCAACTGGATCATGCCCGTGATGAGCATCGGGCAGGTCGCGGAAATCCTCACCATGTTCGTCCTCGGCGCGACGCTCAAGAAATTCGGCTGGCGCACCACGATGATCGTCGGGATTCTCGGCCACGCGGCGCGGTTCGCGGTGTATTCGTTCCTGCCGCAGCACGCCGAACTCATCATCCTCGTGCAGATTCTCCACGGCATCTGCTACGCGTTCTTCTTTGCCACGGTTTACATCTTCGTGGACGCCTATTTCCCGAAGGACGCCCGCGCCAGCGCGCAGGGCCTGTTCAACGTGATGATCCTCGGCATCGGCTGCCTGCTGGCGAACTCGCTCTGCCCGGTGCTCGGCCAGAAAATCTTCACGCAAAACGGCGTGACGAACTTCCACGGCCTGTTCCTCGTGCCGATGACCTGCGCGCTGGTCGCCACCGTGGCGCTCGCGCTGTTCTTCCATCCGCCGAAGACGCCCGCGCCGGAGAACGCGGGGCATTAAGTGGCTGCCCGCAGGATTCAACCGGCCTTTTCCGCAAGGGGAAGGCCGGTTTTGTCATATCAGTTTGCTGTCTGGACGTGTTATTGCGATTGACCCTCTGGATTTCCGTTTGCACGATTCAGACTCGAATCGCTCAAAACAAATTTTATGAAACTTCGCGTAGCCGGAATCAACTTTGACCACTTCCACATGGGCGACCTGTTGCGCCAGGCCTTCGACCATCCCAATGTCGAGATCGTCGGCATCTGCGACGAGCAGCCGGCGCGGATGGCCGGGGCGGCAAAGAATTTCCGCATCGCCGCCGACCGCGTGTTCACGGACGTGGACGAATGCTTGGAAAAGTCGAAACCGGATTTCGTGATTCTCTGCCCGGCCACCGCGCGCCACGCGGAATACGCCGAGCGCGTCGCGCCGCACAAGGTTCACATGCTGGTGGAAAAACCTTTCGCCGCGTCCGTGAAAGATGCGGATAAAATGATTTCCGCCGCGAAGAAGAACGGCGTGATGCTGGCCATCAACTGGCCGCTGCGCTGGTATCCGTGCTATTGCACGGCGTATCGGCTGCTGACCGAGGGGCGCATCGGCGACCTCATCGAGGTGCATCATTACGGCGGCAACCGCGGCCCGCTCTGGCACGGCGCAGACAAGATTGAAACCACGCCCACGACGGCGATGAAACGGAAGAGCTGGTTTTACAAGCGGAGCGAGGGCGGGGGATCTTTGCTGGATTATCTCGGCTACGGCACGACGCTCGGCACTTGGTATCACGGCGGGCGCAAACCCATCGAGGTGACGGCGGTCACGGATCTGCCGAACGGCCTGGAGGTGGACGAGCACAGCATCACCGTGGCGCGCTACGCGAGCGGGCTTTCCAAGTTCGAGACGCGCTGGGGGACGTTCACCGACCCGTGGACGTTGCAGCCGCAGCCGAAATGCGGCTTCGTGCTGAAGGGCACGGAAGGCACAATCAGCAGCTATGATTACGATGCGTTCGTGCGGATGCAGACGCGCAAGCATCCGGAAGGCGTGGAGATTCCCGCCGACAAGTTGAAGCCGCCGTTCCAGAATCCGATCCAGTATTTCGCCGACTGCATCCGCCGCGACTGCGCGCCGGAAGGCCCGCTCTCGCCGAAGATCAGCCGCATCGGCCAGCACCGAAGTTGAATTATCAGCCGCAGTCGCCGCGAAAGTATCGCCCGCGCATCGGCCTCATCGGCTGCGGCGGCATCACGGCCAATCACCTCGCCGCCTACCGCGACGCCGGTTGGGATGTGGTCGCGCTGTGCGACCGCAACGAATCCGCCGCGCAGAAGCGGCGCGACGAGTTTTTCCCCGCCGCCGAGATTTTCACCGACCACCACCAGCTCCTCGCGCGCCGCGGCGTGGACGTGGTGGACATCGCGCTGCATCCCGCGCCGCGCGTGGCCGTCATCGAGGCCGCGCTCCGGGCGGGCAAACACGTCTTGAGCCAGAAACCGTTCGTGCTCGACCTCGCCGCCGGCGAAAAGCTCGTGAAGCTGGCCGCCAAGCTCAACCGCAAGCTCGCCGTCAATCAGAACGGCCGCTGGTCGCCCTACGTCAGCTACATGAACCAAGTCATCCAGACCGGGCTGATCGGCGAAGTGCAATCCGTCGCCATGAGCCTCAACTGGGATCACACCTGGATCGCGGGCACGCCGTTCGAGCAGGTGCGTCACGTCGTGCTCTACGACTTTGCAATCCACTGGTTCGCAAGCCGCCCATGCTCGGCGTTGCCACCGTGCTGTTCGAGAACGGCGTCGCCACGCTGAACTTCGACGCGCATTCGCGGTTCGGCTCGGAGGAAATCATCACCGTCACCGGCAGCGCCGGCACGCTGCGCGCGCGCGGCGGCATCTGCGGTGCGCACGACCTCACGCTGTTCACCAAACGCGGGTTCGCCAGGCCGAAGCTGGCGGGCAAGTGGTTCAATGACGGCTTTCGCGGCGCGATGGGCGAGTTGCTTTGTGCCATCGAGGAAAACCGCGAGCCAGCCAATTCCGCCAGCGAAAACCTGCGCAGCCTCGCTCTCTGCTTCGCCGCCGTGCGCGCGGCGGACACCGGCAAGGCGCAGACGCCCGGCAAGGTGCGGCGGCTCGCTCACTGAACCGGCACGGTCAGCCGATACACCGGTCGCTGCGCGAGGATGATCTGCCGCGCGGGCCGCGAGTTTCCGTCCAGCCGCGACCGGATCACCGCCACCGCCGCGTCCACCATCTCCGCCCACGGCGTTTCGATGGTCGTCAGGTGCAGTTCCTCCGCCACCGGTGCGTTGTCGTGTCCGACGACGGGCGGGGCGGGGCGGCCCTGCTCGCGGCAGCAGGCGAGCAGCGCCTCCGCCAGCCGGTCGTTCACGCAGAAAACTCCCGCCGGATTCTGCGCCAGCACGCGCGCGGCAACCCGCTGCGCGTCCTCAAAAAACCAACTGCCCGCGTTCACCACGCCCGCCTGCGGCAGCCGCGAAAGAAATCCCGCCACGCGGATTTTACTGCGCTCGTCGTCGCGCGGCCCGGCCAGCACGCTGAACCGGCTGCCGTCGTTCGGGCGCTTGCACAGCACCTGCGCCGCGCAGACGCCGGCGGAGAAATCGTCCGTCGCCACCGCGTCCACCATGCTCGCCGCGAGGCCGGGCGCGGGGCGGTCGTTCAGCACCAGCGCGTAGCGGCTCACCGCCATCACGCGCTTCAGCACGCCCGGCGATTCCCACAAAACCGGGTAGCTGTTCGCCGCGGGCCGGTCGCCCGCCTTGCTCCAGCACACGGAAAAATTCACACCCGCGTCCGCCAGCGCCTTTTTCAACAGCGCCAGCAGATGCGCGCCGTAACTGCCCCGCCGCTGCGCGCGCGGATGAAACCACAGTTCCACGCTCCGGGGATGCGCCGCCCGCCCCGCGATGTAAGTGCCCGAAGCCTGCCGCCGCTCCAGCAGCCCTTCCTCCTCCAGCTCGGTGATGACGCGGTGCGCGGTCTGGTA
>JAPLTZ010000044.1:0-494 GCA_026397895.1 Verrucomicrobiota bacterium
TCCGTTGCTTGGAAGCGATCTCCAAGGTCAAGGGCGCGAACGAAGACGAACAGCTCGGCGTCGAGATCGTCAAGCGCGCCGTGGTTTACCCGACCAAGCTCCTCGCAGCCAACGGCGGCTACGAAGGCATGGTCGTCGTTCAGGAAGCCTCCAAGCGCACCGGCAACGTCGGCTTCAACGCCGCGACCGGTGAATACGAAGACCTCGTGAAGGCCGGCGTCGTTGACCCGAAGAAGGTCACGCGCACCGCGTTGCAGAACGCGTCGAGCATCGCCGGTCTGCTGCTCACCACCGAATGCCTCATCACCGACGCTCCTGAAAAGGAAAAGTCGGCCCCGGCCGGCGGCGGCCATGGCGGCGGCATGGGCGGCATGGAAGGCATGGGCGGATACTAAAACGGTAGGGCCGACCTGCCGGTCGGCCACGGACGCGCAGCAGCGCGTCCCTACCAACAAAAACACGAACGCGGCTGGAAGAAATTCCAGCCGCGTTTT
>JAPLTZ010000044.1:560-2590 GCA_026397895.1 Verrucomicrobiota bacterium
TCAAATCAAAATATACGTTACGAAAAACAATTGGCTTCATCGCGTATGCGCTTGGCGTCTGGGCAATGTTATATCTTTATTGGAAACATTCGCATTCGCCATATAGATATTGGCTCGTGCTCTTGCCGGTGCTGCCAATGATCTATCTCATCCTTATCACCATCCGCCAATTTTCTGAAAGGGATGAAATGTTGAGAAAGGTTACCTCTGAATCGCTGGCCTTTTCGGCGATTGCCACAGCTTGGACCTGTTGCAGCCTTTTCCTCTTCCGTGCCATCGGCGTGCCGACATTTCAGGCGGAATGGGTGTTTTTCATGTTGGTTGCCTACTATTTAATCGGATTATTTTTTACTTGGCGGAGGTATAAATGAAAAATCGTCTGCGCGAACTGCGCGCGGCGAAGGAATGGTCGCAATCCGATCTGGCCGACAAACTCGACGTCTCGCGCCAGACCGTGAACGCCATCGAAACGGAGAAATACGACCCCAGCCTGCCGCTGGCGTTCAAGGCGGCAAAGCTTTTCAAACTGTCCATCGAAGAAATCTTCGCGCCGGAGAAAGATTAGCGGCAGATGAATCACGAACGCGGCTGGAAGAAATTCCCGCCGCGTTTTTCTTTCCCAATCTGCGCGAGGAAAACTTTGCGCCTTTGTGCCTTCGTGGTTAATTTCAGGGCCATGTTTTCATCCGAAATCAAATCCGTCCACTTCACCGGCATCGGCGGCACCGCGATGGCTTCCGCCGCCGCCGCGATGCAGGACAAAGGTTTTTCCGTGACCGGCTCCGACCAGAACGTCTATGAGCCGATGAAGTCGTTCCTCGCCGCCAAGAAAATCGAGGTCATCAACGGCTACTCCGAGCGCAACCTCGCGCATGAGCCCGACCTCGTCGTCATCGGCAACGCCATCTCGCGCGGCAATCCCGAAGCCGAGCTGGTGCTCGACCACAAGCTGCGTTACTGCTCGCTGCCGGCGCTGCTTGCGGAATTTTTCATCCGCGGCAAGCGCTCCATCGTCGTCGCCGGCAGACCTCGCTGCTGACGTGGGTGTTCGAGCACAACGGATTGAATCCGAGCTACCTCATCGGCGGCATCCCGAACAACCTCGGCGCGGGCGCGCGGTTCACGGACAGCCGGTGGTTCATCATCGAGGGCGACGAATACGACACCGCGTTCTTCGACAAGCGCAGCAAGTTCGTCCACTACCAGCCCGAGGTCGCCATCCTCAACAACCTCGAGTTCGACCACGCCGACATCTTCGACGACCTCGACGCGATCAAGAAATCCTTCTCCCACCTCATCCGCCTCGTGCCGCGCAACGGCCTGCTGCTCGGCAACGGCGACGAGCCGAACCTTGCGGACTTGCTCAACGTCACGCATTGCCCGGTGAAACGCTTCGGCCTCGGCGAGGACAACGCCGTGCGCGCGTTCAACCTCCAGTTCGGCGCGACGGCGACGACGTTCGAGATTCCGAGCTTCAAGTTCCACCTGAACCTCGTGGGCGAACTCAACGTCCGCAACGCGCTCGCCGTCGTGGCGGCGGCGAAACATTGCGGGCTGAAGAACCAGCAGATTCAGGCCGCGTTCGACACGTTCAAGGGCATCAAGCGCCGCATGGAGATCAAGGGTATCGCCGGCGGCGTGACGGTGGTGGACGACTTCGGGCATCACCCGACGGCCATCCGCGAGACGCTCAAGGCGCTGCGCATCCGTTACGCGCGGGAAAAAATCTGGGCCATCTTCGAGCCGCGCAGCAACACGACGCGCCGGAATGTTTTTCAAAAAGAACTTGCCGAATCTTTTGCCGACGCCAACGCCGTCGTCGTCTCGCAGGTCGCGCGGTTGGAGCAGATCGCGCCGGAAGAGCGGTTGAACCCGGAGCAGCTCATGGCGGACATCAAGGCTTCAGGCAAAGACGCGGCGTATCTGCCGGACGCCGACTCCATCGTGGAACACGTCGCCAAAGGCGCGATGGGCGGCGACGTGGTGTGCGTGTTCAGCAACGGCGGCTTCGACGGCATCCACGGCAAGCT
>JAPLTZ010000005.1 GCA_026397895.1 Verrucomicrobiota bacterium
AACCCTGGGCTGGATTCTTTTGCGCCTTCAGCGCAACGGCGGCTGCGCGGCTTCGGGCGGCGGGACTGGCACGACTTCCGCCTTCGGCTTGTTGTGTTCGCCGTAGCTGATGAACACCGCGCCGAGAACGATCAGCGCCACGCCGCCCCAGCGCCAGCCGTCCACGCGTTCGTGCAGGATGAACTGCGCGGCCAGCGTGGTCATCACGAAGCTCATCGCCGTCAGCGGCCAGACATAGCTCACGTCGCGCGCGCCGAGGAGATATTGCAGCAGGATGAAGAAGATGGTTTCCAGCAGCAGGCCGAGCAGCACGTCCTTGTTCGTGAACCATTCGCCGACGAGTTTCAGGATGTTTTGCCAGAGCGGCATGGTGGCCTTGCGCTCGGTGTAGTGCGGCCCGATGCGGTCCAGCCCGCGCTTGAGCGTGATGATGCCGATGGCCTCGAACGAGAAGGCGATGACGAGAATGATGAGTATTTTGGTCATAAATTTCTTTGTTTGGAGCGCGGCGTTTACGCCGCATCAACGCCCAGTTGCATAGCCTCGTTGAAGCGGGCTAAAGCCCGCGCTCCGCTACAAATCCTGATACCGGATCAACCGGATGTTCGCTTGCACCACCAGTTCTTTCACACGCGGGCTGACCAGCGCGTCGAACTCGTGCCTAAATTCGTCCAGCGACGGGTGCGAGTAAAGTTCGGAATCGCCCGGCGGCAACTGCGTCAGCAGCTTCAGCACAAATGCCTCATCCACGTGGGCGTTTTGCAGCAGGCCGAAAACCCGCGCGGTGTGCCGGGTGTTTTTCCGGCGCAACGTCGCCCGCGCCGGCCACGAGAGCAGCCGGTAAATCGCCGCATGCGAGAATCGGTAAGCGAGCTGGCCGGAGGCGAGCTTGAGGTTCAGCCGCAGCGGATCGCAGGTGAGCCGCAGATGGCGGATGCCCCACTTCTCTGCGTTCGCCATCAGGATGGCGAAGATGGTCGGGTGCAGGTGGATGTTCAGGTGGCCGTTGACGTGGTCGAGTTTCAGGCCGGTGGCGCGGAACTTCTCGAACTGCGCGGCAATCTCGTCGTGCAACTGGCGTTTCAGTTTTCCACTGAAGAAAAAGCGGCAGCCGGCGGCGACGGGGTTGTCGCTGAACTCGCCGCGCGCGTTGACGAAGCCGGGAATTTCGCGGGCAGGCAGCGCGGCGCGTCCACACACCAGCGCGAGGTGCAGACCGACGCCGAGCCGGGGATTTTCCTTCGCGAGCGCGACAGCTTCGGCGCAGGCGGGTTCGTTTACCATCAGG
Organism: Verrucomicrobiota bacterium; assembly: GCA_026397895.1. GTDB lineage: Bacteria > Verrucomicrobiota > Verrucomicrobiia > Limisphaerales > JAFMIX01 > JAFMIX01. The sequence goes on from JAPLTZ010000005.1 coordinate 1,289, forward strand.
CTCGCGCTGGTCAGGATGCCTTCGCGGTGCGCCCGGATGACGGCGGCGTTAATGGACGGCGAGCGGCCAAAGTCGTCCGCGTTGACGATCAAGCGGCAGGACTTGTCAGGCGCTGCCATAATTGAGCCGGTTGGAGCCAAGCTTGAAGCGCAGCCACGCGGAAAAAATCAGCGCGAGCTTGTGCGGCTTGCTCAAGCGCACGGTCTGCGGGCCGAAGACATTGAACTGTTTCGCCTCCAGCTTCTGCAACAACTGCCAATAGACGCCGCCCATCAGCTCGGCGGCGACCATCGCGCGGCGGTCTTCGGGCGGAAGCGTGAGCCGGGCAAGTTCGTAGAAGGCGCGCGCGCGCGCGGCGACGTGTTCCGCGAGCGCGGCATAGCGTTCGGAATATTCGCCGCGCAGAATCTCGGCCTCGGTCACGTTGAATTGTTTCAACGCGTCGAGCGGCAGATAAATTCGACCGCGCGCGGCGTCGTTCTTCACGTCGCGGAGAATATTGGTGAGTTGGAGCGCCTTGCCGAGGTAGCGGGCGTAGTCACGGCAGGCTTTGTTCTGGTAGCCGAAAATCTCGATACTCAACAGGCCGACGACGGACGCGACGTGGTAGCAGTAGTTTTCCAACCCGTCCAAATTCTGATAGCGCAACGTGTCCAAGTCCATCTCACATCCGTGGATGAGTTCGTCGAACAGGCGGAACGGCAGCTTGAATTGGCGGATGACGGACTGAAGCTCGCGGTTCACGGGGAACTCCGGCGTGCCGCCGTCGCAGGCGCGGCGGATGTCGGCCCGCCAGGCGGCAAGCTCGATGCGGCGTTGCTCGACGCTCTTGGCATCCTCGTCGGCGACGTCGTCCACCTCGCGGCAGAAGGCGTAGAGGGCGGACATGGCATCGCGCTTCTCGCGCGGGAGCATCACGAAGGCGAGCGCGAGGTTGGACGCGCTTTTCTTGGTGATGGCGTGGCTGGTTTGCATGGCAACAATTCAACCCGGTTTCGGCGCGCTGCCGGAACGGCGCGAGCGGCGGCGGCGCTGGCGGAACGCGCCGGTGGCAATGAGCGGCGCGGGGTGCGGACGGTTTTTCCCGGCGCTGGCGGGCCACGGGGAACGGTGCAGTTCGGCGGGCCGCGAGCGGCGGCGGCGACGCAGGAGAATCACGGCGACGAGCAGCAGCGTGAGCGCGGCCAGCGCGGCGAGGAGGATGAGGTTGTCGCGCGCGTTGACGCTCACGAAGCGGGCGGAGTCATCGAGCAGCGGGGCGAGCCAGTTGGCGGGTGGCGCGGCTTGGCTCACGTTTCCTTCTTGTCGGTGGCGGCGGCATCGTCTTCGCCGTCGTCGGCGAGGTGGATGTTGAGGCGCTGCATGCGGTAGCGCAGCGCGTGCCGGCTGATTTTGAGATGGTCGGCGGTCTTGGTGAGGCTGAAGCGGAATTGCTCGAGCGTGCTGTTGACGAGGTCGCGCTCGAACGTGGCGACGAGTTCATCGAGCGATTCCGCGCCGGTGCTTTGGGGCACGCCGCCGGCCTTGCGGAGGCGGGTTTCGAGCTGGAAATCCGGCAGGCTGGTGGGCTGGACGGTGTTGGTGGTTTCCAAAATCAACGCGCGCTCGATGACGTTGCGGAGCTCGCGGACGTTACCGGGCCAGTGGTGGGCGAGGAGTTTCTGGCGGGCGGCGGGGGTGAGGCTTTTGACGTTGCGCCTCATGCTGGGGGCGAAGTTTTTCAGGAAATGTTCGGCGAGGAGCAGGACGTCGTCGCCACGGTCGCGCAACGGCGGGAGGCGGAGCTGGACGACGTTGAGGCGGTGGTAGAGGTCTTCGCGGAACTGGCCTTCGCCGATGGCCTGGATGATGTCGCGGTTGGTGGCGGCGATGAGGCGGACGTCCACGCGGAGTTCCTGCGTGCCGCCGACGCGGGTGAAGCTGCCGTCCTCGAGGAAGCGCAGGAGCTTGGCCTGGAGCGGGCGGCTCATGTCGGCGATCTCATCGAGGAAGATAGTGCCGCCGTTGGCTTCCTCGACGCGGCCGGGCTTCTGTTTCAACGCGCCGGTGAACGCGCCTTTCTCGTGGCCGAAGAGTTCGCTTTCGAGGAGGGTTTCGGGGATGGCAGCGCAGTTGATGCGGACGTAACCGGCTTTCGCGCGCTGGCTCAAACTGTGGACGGCGCCGGCGACGACTTCCTTGCCGGTGCCGCTCTCGCCGAGGACGAGGACGTTGGCGTCGCTGGGCGCGACGGTGGCGATGAGCTGGCGGAGCTCGCGGATTTTGGGCGACTCGCCGATAATCTGTTCGACGCGATAGGTCTCGCCGGTGCGGCGGCGGAGGCTGGCGTTTTCGCGGAGGAGAAGATGGCGTTCGGCGCAGCGGGCGACGGCGTGAAGTAATTCCTCGGGCGCAAAAGGTTTGGCGAGGTAGTCAATGGCCCCGGCCTTGATGGCGTCCACGGCAAGCTTCGGCGTGGCGTAGGCGGTGATCATCAGGATGGGCAGGTCGGGCCATTGGGCGCGGGCTTTGCCGAGGAATTCGTAGCCGCTCATGCCGCCGAGGCGCGCGTCGGTGACGACCATGAAGAATTCGTCCTGCGCGAGCTGGGTGAGGGCGGCTTCGGCGGATTCGGCTTCGCGGACGGCGTAGCCTTCGTCGGCGAGGACGGTGCGCAGGGAGAGGCGCATGTTTTTTTCGTCGTCCACGACGAGCACGGGGGGCAGGGGCAGGCTCATGTTTTTAATCAATCGCGCTCAAAGGTCTTTGGGCAGCAGCCCCAGTGTTTTCGCGGGGAATTCTAGGATGAAGCGGCTGCCTTTTCCAAGCTCGGATTCCATCCGCACGTCGCCGCCGTAGAGGTCCACGTCGTGTTTGACGATGGCGAGGCCGAGGCCGGTGCCTTTCTCCTTGGTGGTGAAATAGGCTTCAAAGATGCGCTCGGTCTGTTCGGGCGGGATGCCGGGGCCGTTGTCGGCGATGACAATCTTGACGGAAAAATCGGCGGTGGCGGTGGCGCTGACGCGGACGTGGCCGTGGCCGTTGAGGGCTTCGCGGGCATTTTGCAGCAAGTTCACGAGGACGGTGGCGAGGTGGGCGCGCTGCATGAGGAGCGGCGGGAGGTTCGGGGCGAAATCGCGTTCGATCTGGACGTCGTAGCCGATGGCGGGCGGGAACACCTCGGCGATGGCGCGGTTCAACTCCTCGGTCACGCCCAGCTTTTCCACACGGCCTTCGGCGAGGCGCGCGTAGCCCATGATCTGGGTGATAATGCGGTCGCTGCGCTCGACTTCTTCCTGGATGATTTCAATCTGCTGCATCACGTCGGTCTTGCCGCTGGCGACGGCGCGGCGCAGGGAGAAGGCGGCGTTGTTGATGATGGCGAGGGGGTTTTTGATCTGGTGCGCGATTTCGGCGGCGAGCCGGCCGGCAGTGCGGAGCTGGCCTTGCCGCACGGCGAATTCCCGCGCTTCCTCCTCGACCTGCCGCTGCCGCGCCGCCAGCGCCTGCACGCCGTAGCAGCACGCGGTCAACAGCCACAGCACGATCAGCCGCAGCAGATATCGTTCGGAAGAAACGTCCATGCCCTGCATGGCGGCGGCGACCATTCTGTGCCGGGCCGCCGGGCTGGGATAAACAGGACTGCGGGTGGTCGGCGCTTCCAACGGCGTCGTTCCCAGCGACTGTTCCAGCGTGCTCGCGTTCATGACCATGCTGGTGTTGTTGGTCATGATTTTGTCGGCGTTCCAGATGCCCGCGCCCATGTAGAACGCGCTCAAAGACAGGCTCAAAATAAGTTGTGACGCGCCCAGCGGCAGGCTCAGGGCGTTGATGATGATGAGGCCGGGGAACGCCCAGAACAGCGTGCTCTCAAACCCACCCAGGATCGCCGTCGTGGCCGCCAGATAAATCCCGTCCGCCGCGCCGGTCGCCAGCACCAACCAGTTCACCCGCCGCAACGGAAACCGCCGCACCATCATGAGCATGGTGGCGATGACGAGCGTGAACAACAGGTAGCCCAAGGTGAGATTCTGGAGCGCCTGCACCGCCGGGCCTTTCGCGGCCAGCATCTCCGTCCGCCACACCGAGAAGAACAGGTAGTAGCAGACCACCGCCAGCATCACGAGCTTGGCGGGCAGCGCGATGGTGCGCTGGATTTTCAGAATCCGCACCGCGTGCAACTGGGGTTCGGGCTGTGGCGCCTCCCAGAGTTTGCGAAACTCCGTGAGCCAGCGCCACCGGGTTGCAGTCATAAATCAAATTGCGCCGCGAAAACGACGCGGGGCTTCACGCCAGCAGCTTGGCCGCGCGCACGGCGATCTGCGCCACCGGCCAGAGCCGGCCGATGCCTTCGTAGCCGCACGAGAGCAGGCCCTTTTCCGGGCCGAGGAATTCCGCGCCGCGCTTTTTCAAGGTCGCCACGTTCGCCTGCGTCGCGGGATGCCGCCACATCTTGCCGTTCATGGCGGGTGCGATCAAAACCTTCGCCTTGGCATTCAACGCAAGCGCGATGCAGGTGAGCGCGTCGTCCGCGAGGCCGTGGGCGAGTTTGGCGATGACGTTGGCCGTGGCGGGCGCGATGAGCAGCAGCGCGGCCTCGTCGGCGAGGTTGATGTGCGTGGGCTGCCAGCCCTGCTCGTCGAACAGGTCGGTGACGACGGCGTTGCGGGAGAGCGTGCGGAACGGCACGGGCGTGATGAACCTCTGCGCGTCCGCCGTCATCACGACGTGGACGGAAAAGCCCTGTTTGGTCAGCAGGCTGGTGAGATCGGCGGCCTTGTGCGCGGCGATGGAGCCGGTGACGCCGAGAATGATGTGCTTGGCACTCATGGTTTCAGTCTAAATCCGCAACCGCCAATCGCCAACCCGCAATTTCAAAACTCCGGCGCTTGCGCCCGCGCGGCGCGCAGCTTCTCCGCCTCGATGATGGCCTGCATCCGCCGCAGGTCCTCCGCCACGCTCTGGCTGATGAGCAGGTAATCAAAATGTTTCCACTGCGCGACTTCCTGCCGCGCCACGCCGAGCCGCTTCTGGATGACGGCGGGCGAGTCCGCGCCGCGCTTTTTCAGCCGCGCCTCGAGAATCGCTGGCGACGCCGGCGTGAGGAACACCATCACCAGCGAGCGCTTCAGCTCCGCCTCTTCCTCGGCGCGCGCGTGGATGGTGGCCGCGCCCTGCACGTCGATGTTGAGCAGGATGTCCTTGCCCTGGCGCAGTTTTCCCAGCACCTCGGATTTCAACGTGCCGTAGCTGTTGCCGTAGACCGTGGCGTGCTCCAAAAAATGTCCCGCCTGCACGCGCTTGAGAAAGGAGGTCGCATCCAGAAAATAATAATCCACCCCATCCTCCTCGCCATCGCGCGGCTCGCGCGTGGTGCAGGTGATGGCGCGGGTCAATTGCTCCGGGCGCGCGGCGAGCAGCTCGCGGCAGAGCGTGGTCTTGCCGCCGCCCGAAGGCGCGGAGATGACGATGAGCAGCGGGGCGGAGTTTTCGTTGGTCATGGTTATTCGACGTTCATCGCCTGTTCGCGGAACTTTTCCAGCTCGGCCTTGAGCGTGACGACTTCGCGGGAGATGACCGCGTCGTTCGCCTTCGAGCCGATGGTGTTGATCTCGCGGTTCATTTCCTGCGCGAGAAAATCCAGCGTGCGCCCGACCGGCTCCTTCGATTTCAGGCAGTCGGCGAATTGTTTGAAATGACTTTGCAGCCGCGTCAGCTCCTCGGTGATGTCCGAGCGGTCGGCGAAATAAACCACTTCCTTGATGAGCCGCTCGTCGTCCGCGGCGGGCGCGGGCAGGCCGGCGGCCTTGATGCGCTCGATGAGCTGCTGGCGGTAGCGCGCCTGCGATTCCGGTGCCTGCTGCTGCACGCGCGCGACCGCGCCGCGCATGACTTCGATGTGCGCGGCCAAAGCTTCGGCCAAGTGCGCGCCCTCACGTTCGCGCATCTTGACGAGCGCCGCGAGCGCCTGCTTGAGTGCCTTGCCGACGGCGGGCCAGAAATCCTCCGCCT